>JBFHKK010000326.1:0-3583 GCA_041595475.1 Pseudomonas sp.
GAGCAACGGATTCCGGGTTGATAGCGCTCCAGCTGCTACCGAACTTCTCTTTCAGCGCGGCGACTGCCTTGATGTCGTTTTGATATGCGGACATGGTCAATCCTTCAATGTATGTGTTTGGTTGAGCACCGACTTTCCCACTCAAGACCCGAACAAGCACAGGTCAGAGTTGTGGGGCTCACTGCAGGGCGGCGGAATGATAACCAGGACGGTATTGAACCGGGAGGAGGGGGTGACGAGCTGCACCGTGCAAGACCCATCAGCGCGTTGCGACCGCGTCGGCTCGTGGATAGCCGTCGCGTAGCCAAGGCTGCGACTGTCAATGCTGGATGATGCCTATTCGCTTCCCCGTCCCTCAGGACAACTTCGTTCCAGTCGCCATCCCGTCGAACTGCCTTGTGGGCTTACAACACGAATCGCCTCCTATGGTAAGTGGGAGACCGATCCGGAGGCCCCTTCCAGGGCCCCTGATTAGCGGGAGCGAGGCAATGATGCCTTTCAAACAGGTGTTCGTCAAACGCTTTGTAGTGGTGTGACGCCGCTACTACATGAGGCTTTCGACGAATGGCCGGGTCACTCGGTGAGTGCCTCAGTCGACCACCTCGACCTTGACCCGCAGGCTCAGATCGTCGCGCCCCTGGGTCGAGCGGCGCTGTAGAAAATCGTCCTGATCGGCCTGGTTCTGCTGGCTCAGCGAACCGATGCTGATCCATTCGCCGAGACGCCCGCTGACCCGGGTGTCGGTGCTCTGCACGTCGATCACCCCCGGCTGCGAAGTGCTCATGCGATCGCGATTGCTGCTGATGCTGATATGCACGCGCTCGCCGCTGAGGCTGGCGGTGACATAGAAGCCCTGGGTCAGGTCGCGGTACTGGGTGTGGCTTTGCACGTTGCCGTAGGGGCCGTAGCCGTAGGTGGTGATGGGTACGCTCTGGCCGACCTGGATCAGCGCCGGGTAGCCTTCGGTGGCCTGCACCTGCTGGGTGCCGCCGCCGCGGCTGTTGGTGCTGCGGCGGATGATGCGCACCTGGTCGCGACCGGCGATCTCGCCACGGCCTATCACCACTTCGGCATCGCCGGCGCTGAGGGTGCCATCGACGCCGTAGCCGCGGGTGTCCTGATAGGCCGACTCGTTGGTGTCGACGCTGATCAGCAGGCGGCGCGGGCGGGTATCGAGCTGCGCGAGCAGTGCGCGGACCTCGTCAATCTTGGCCGCTGAGGCGCTGACCACCAGCTGATTGCCATAGGCGCTGACCTTGCCCTCGCTGCCCAGCACCGACTGGACCACCGACAGGACCTCGTCGGCGCTGCGGTAATTGAGCGGCAGGACTTCGGTGGCCGCCTGCAGCGGCAGACTCACAGCCAACAGCAAGACAGCGAGCAGGGCGCGTGGCGTCATAGCAGAAAACTCCGTAGGTCGGGGTCGGTGGTACTGGTGTCCCAGGCCTGGTCGAACTGTGCCTGGCGCTGGCGCACCCGCGCCGGGTCGCGGTACAGGGCGTAGCCGGCGACCTGGTCGAGCTCGGGGCGCAGCAGCAGGCCGCGGTCGTCGGCCAGAAGGAAGGCGATCTCTTCGCTCGGGTAGTCCGGGTGCAGCTTGCGGATATGCAGGCTGCTGGACAGGCGGCGGGACAGATTGAGCAGGCGATGACCGTCCTTCACCACCCGGGCCGAATCGCGCAGCAGGATGCGCAGGCGGTTGTTCGGGCTGCCCAGCAGGAAGGCGGTGCAGGCGGCCTGCACGCTGCTGTGGTTGTACAGCCAGGGCTCCAGGTCGTGGCTGTAGATGCACAGGCTGCGCCGGGCCTGCTGCAGCAGGGCCAGGGCATGGGCGCGCGCCTGGTCGGCGTGGGCGAAGCGTTCCAGCGGCTCATGCTCGCCAAGCACGAAGGGCGCCGGTTCGGCGCGCACCGCAGCGCCGCCCGGCGGCGTCGGGTTGTGCACGCTAAAACGCCCCGGCGACTGGAACTCGATGGCCGCAAGCGATTCGGGCACTTGGCTGTCGGTTCCCTCGGGCGGGGCGTGCTTGTCGTTCATGTCTGCCTCTAGGCGTTATGGCGCACCATGTCGACGTGAGGAATGCCGGCGTCGAGGTATTCGTCGCTGACGATGGCAAAGCCTAGCCTTTCATAGAAAGGCGCGGCTTGCACCTGGGCACTCAGCGATTGTTGCTGCAGGCCACGTTTTTCCGCCTCGGCGATGACCGCGTGCAGCAGCGCCCAGCCGACCTTGAGACCGCGCCAGTCCCTGAGCACCGAGACCCGGCCGATATGGCCGTCTGCCAGCAGGCGCGCGGTACCTATCGCATAATCGTCCTCGTAGGCGAGAAAGTGCAGCGCCTCGGCATCTTCGGCATCCCATTCCAGCTCGGGCGGCACGGCCTGTTCGGCGATGAACACGGTTTCGCGGATGCGCCGCAACTCGGCGTTGTCCTGCTGCCAATCGGCCAGGCGCACATGTATCTCACTCATCGGCAAATCCCACACTTCCTTGTTTGACCAGTTCCAGCAGCAGATGACGCCCTTCATCGTCGGCCAGCCAGGGGCCGAGGTTGTCGATATGCAGGGCATCGGCCGCGCAGATCAGTTTGAGCAGCTCGCGCAGGCCGGCGCCAAGCAGGCGGCTCTGGCCGCTGGCGAACAACACCAGATCCTCGCCGACCTCCGACCAGGCCAGACGGGCGCTGGGGTTGCGAATCAGCACCGCGCCCTGTTCCAGGCTGTCGAGCAGCGCCGCTTCGTCGATCTCGATGCCGTTGATCAACTCGGGGTATTTGGGTTCGGTCATAAACTGGCCGAACCAGGTCAGCAGCAGGCGCTCATCGCCCATGTGCTGGTCGAGCAGGGCCTTGAGCCGCTCCAAAGCATCGCGCTGGATCTGGTGGGGGTCGCTGGTGGGCAGCGCATCGGCATCGCTGTAGCGCTCCTCCTCGGGGAGGAACTGGCCGAGAAAATCGGTGAAATGGGTCAGCACTTCGGCCGCGCTGGGGGCGCGAAAGCCCACGGAGTAAGTCATGCAATCGTCCTCGGCGGTGCCACAGTGAGCCAACAGCGGCGGCAGGTAGAGCATGTCGCCGGGCTCCAGCACCCATTCTTCGGTTGGGGTGAATTCGGCCAGGATCTTCAGGTCCGCATGGGCCAGCAGCGGGCTGTCCGAATCGCACATTTGCCCCACCTGCCAACGCCGCTTGCCGTGGCCTTGCAGGAGGAACACATCGTAGTTGTCATAGTGGGGGCCGACGCCGCCGCCGGGTGCGGCGAAGCTGATCATCAGGTCGTCGATCCGCCATTTGGGCAGGAACTTGAACGCCTCGAGCAGCTCGGCCACCTCCGGCACGAACTGATCGACGGCCTGCACCAGCAGGGTCCAGTCGCGCTCGGGCAGCTCGGCGAAGGCGTCTTCGGCGAAGGGGCCGCGGCGCAGCTCCCAGGGATGGGCGCCGTGCTCGAGCACCAGGCGCGATTCGACCTCTTCCTCCAGCGCCAACCCGGCCAGCTCGTCCGGCGAGATCGGGCTTTCGAAGCCGGGCATGGCCTGGCGCACCAGCAAGGGTTTCTTCTGCCAGTAGTCGCGCATGAATTGC
>JBFHKK010000327.1:0-3583 GCA_041595475.1 Pseudomonas sp.
CAGCCGCCGGGCGCCGCCAATGCGCCTGAGAAGGCCGGCGCCGCCGGTGCCCCGGGCGCGATCGCGCCGGGCCAGCCGCTGCTCGACGCCAATGGTCAGCAGGTCATGGATCCGCTCACCGGCCAGCCGATGCTCGCGCCCTATCCGGCCGACAAGCGCGAGCAGGCCACGCGCAACTTCGAACTGGACCGCTCGATCAGCTACACCAAGCAGCAGCAGGGCCGCCTGCGCCGCCTGTCGGTGGCAGTGGTGGTGGACGATCAACTGAAGATCGACGCGGCCACCGGCGAGACCACCCGTGTGCCCTGGACTAGCGACGAGCTGGCGCGCTTCACCCGCCTGGTGCAGGACTCGGTCGGCTTCGATGCCAGCCGCGGCGACAGCGTCAGCGTGATCAACACGCCGTTCTCCGCCGAGCGTGGCGAGGAGATTGAGGTGCTGCCCTGGTATCAAACTGAGCTGTTTATGATGGCCATGAGCGGGCTCAAGCAACTGGTACCCGCGCTGCTGATCTTTATTCTGGTGTGGTTTGTCCTGCGTCCGGTGCTGAACAACATCACCAGCGCCGGCAAGTCCAGGGGCCTGGCCGAGGGCGGCCGCGGTCGCGATGTCGAACTCGGCGAGATGGGTGGACTGGACGATGGCCTGGCCGCCGATCGGGTCAGCCTGGGCGGGCCGCAAAGCATACTGCTGCCCAGCCCGAGCGAGGGGTATGATGCGCAATTGAACGCGATCAAGGGGCTGGTCGCCGAAGACCCGGGTCGCGTCGCCCAAGTGGTGAAAGAGTGGATCAACGCCGATGACTGACAATCGCACTGCCGCCAAGATGACCAAGGTGGAAAAAGCCGCCATCCTCCTGCTCTCGCTCGGCGAAACCGATGCGGCCCAGGTCCTGCGTCACCTCGGGCCCAAGGAGGTGCAGCGCGTCGGCGTGGCCATGGCCAGCATGCGCAACGTGCACCGCGAGCAGGTCGAGGAAGTGATGGGCGAATTCGTCGGCAACGTCGGCGACCAGACCAGCCTGGGTGTGGGCGCCGACGGCTATATCCGCAAGATGCTGACCCAGGCCCTGGGCGAGGACAAAGCCGGCAATCTGATCGATCGCATCCTCCTGGGCGGCAGCACCAGCGGCCTGGACAGCCTGAAATGGATGGAGCCGCGCGCGGTGGCCGATGTCATCCGCTACGAGCACCCGCAGATCCAGGCGATCGTGGTCGCCTATCTGGATCCCGACCAGGCCGGCGAGGTGCTCAGCCACTTCGACCACAAGGTGCGCCTGGACATCGTCCTGCGCGTGTCCTCGCTCAATACCGTGCAGCCGGCGGCGCTCAAGGAACTCAATCAGATTCTCGAGAAGCAGTTCTCCGGCAATGCCAGCACCACCCGCGCCACACTCGGCGGGGTCAAGCGCGCGGCCGACATCATGAACTTCCTCGACAGCTCGATCGAGGGCCAGCTGATGGATTCGATCCGCGAGGTCGACGAGGACCTCTCGACCCAGATCGAGGATCTGATGTTCGTCTTCGACAACCTGGCCGACGTCGACGATCGCGGCATCCAGGCGCTGCTGCGCGAGGTCTCCTCCGAAGTGCTGGTGCTGGCGCTCAAAGGCGCCGACGAGGCGATCAAGGAGAAGATCTTCAAGAACATGTCCAAGCGTGCCGCCGAACTGCTGCGCGACGACCTGGAGGCCAAGGGGCCGGTGCGGGTCAGCGATGTGGAGGCGGCGCAGAAGGAAATCCTCACCATCGCCCGGCGCATGGCCGAGGCCGGCGAGATCGTCCTCGGCGGCAAGGGCGGCGAGGAGATGCTCTAAGCCATGGCCGGCAAGGAGCTGCCCAGCGAGCTGATTCGCGCCAAGGACATCGGCGCCGTCGATCGCTGGGCGCTGCCCAGCTTCGATCTCGATGGCGGGCAGGATGAGCCGGTGCGGGCGGAGTCGGCGTCGGCCGGTTCAGCCGCGGCCAGTCAGGAAGCGCCGGTTGAAGTCGAAGACGTGGAGATCGAGCAGGTCAAACCGCTGACGCTCGATGAACTCGAGGCCATTCGTCAGGATGCCTACAACGAGGGTTTCAGCACCGGCGAGCGCGACGGTTTTCATGCCGGCCAGCTCAAGGCCAAGCAGGAGGCCGATGCGGTCCTGGCCGCCAAGCTGGCCGGGCTCGAGCAGCTGATGAGCCAGTTGTTCGAACCCATCGCCGAGCAGGATCAGCAGCTCGAGGTGGCGCTGGTCAACCTGGTCAGTCATCTCGCCCGCGAGGTCATCCAGCGCGAGCTGAGCAGCGACTCCAGCCAGCTGCGCCAGGTCCTGCGCGAGGCGCTGAAGTTGCTGCCGATCGGCGCCGACAACGTGCGCATCTATGTCAATTCCCAGGATTTCGAGTTGGTCAAGGCCCTGCGCGAGCGCCACGAGGAGCGCTGGCGCATCCTCGAGGACGACAGCCTGCTGCCCGGCGGTTGTCGGGTCGAAAGCGAACACAGCCGTATCGACGCCAGCATCGAGACGCGCCTGAGTCAGGCCCTCAAGCAGCTCTTCGAGCAGCAGCGCGAGCAGAGCCTGCATCCGCTGTTGGCCGACCTGGAGATCGACCTGGATGCCCCGGCGGAGTCTCCGGATGCGCCTTGAGCGCACCAGCTTCGCCAAGCGTCTGGCCGGCTACAGCGAGGCGGTCAAGCTGCCGGCGCAGCCGGTGGTCGAAGGCCGCCTGTTGCGCATGGTCGGCCTGACCCTGGAGGCCGAGGGCCTGCGCGCGGCACTGGGCAGCCGTTGCCTGGTGATCAACGACGACAGCTATCAGCCGGTCCAAGTCGAGGCCGAGGTGATGGGCTTCTCCAATGGCAAGATCTATTTGATGCCGGTCGGTAGCCTGGCCGGGATAGCGCCGGGTGCGCGGGTGGTGCCGCTGCCCGATACCGGGCGCCTGCCCATGGGCCGTTCGATGCTCGGGCGGGTGCTCGACGGCACCGGTCGCGCCCTGGACGGCAAGGGCGGGATGAAGGCCGAGGATTGGGTGGCGATGGACGGGCCCAGCATCAACCCGCTCAAGCGCCATCCGATCGATCAGCCGCTGGATGTCGGTATTCGCAGCATCAACGGCCTGCTCACCGTCGGCCGCGGCCAGCGCCTGGGCCTGTTCGCCGGCACCGGGGTGGGCAAAAGCGTGCTGCTGGGGATGATGACGCGCTTCACCGAGGCCGATGTCATCGTGGTCGGGTTGATCGGCGAACGGGGTCGCGAGGTCAAGGAATTCATCGACGAGATCCTCGGCGAGGAGGGGCTCAAGCGCTCGGTGGTGGTCGCTTCGCCGGCCGATGACGCGCCGCTGATGCGCCTGCGCGCGGCCATGTACTGCACGCGCATCGCCGAGTACTTCCGTGACAAGGGCCAGAACGTCCTGTTGCTGATGGATTCGCTGACCCGCTTCGCCCAGGCCCAGCGCGAGATCGCCCTGGCCATCGGCGAACCGCCGGCGACCAAGGGCTATCCGCCGTCGGTGTTCGCCAAGTTGCCCAAGCTGGTCGAGCGCGCCGGCAATGCCGAGGAGGGCGGCGGCTCGATCACGGCGTTCTACACGGTGCTCTC
>JBFHKK010000328.1:0-3573 GCA_041595475.1 Pseudomonas sp.
GTCGAGCCGGCGAACTGCAGGTAGGTGGCCGGGTTCTCCAGCAGAAGTTGCCGCTTGAGGGTGTTCTGCACCTGATCGACATGGGCGCAGACCCGCTCCAGGGTCGCGCCGTCATAGCGGATCGGCAGCAGATCGTTGAAGAACACCTGGCCGTGGCTGGACCAGGCCAGGTGCTCGGAAAATGCCTGGGGTTGGTAGCGCTCCAGCAGCCTGGCCAGGCGCTCGAGGTGCTCGCGATCCAGGGGCTGCTCGGCGCCGATGGACAGACCAACGCCATGGATCGACAGCGGGTAACGTTCGCGAATCAAACCCAGGTAATGATGGAAAGGCCCACCGGCGACCATGTAGTTTTCCGCGTGGACCTCGAAGAAGCCCACATCGGGGGCCTGTTCGAGAATTTCCTGGAAATGCTGCGACTTGAGGCTGACCCCGGCCCGGCTGGGAAGCGCGGGCCGGAGCGCCTGAGCGCTGCTGACAGGAGCATGGGCATCCAGGGACATCATCAGCGCTCCGGCACGGGCCGATCAGGATTTCACTTCCTCGAAGGGTTCGAGCTGGCCATGGCCGGTCGGCGAGGTTGGCGAGGGAATTTCCTTGCAGGTGCCCTCGGGGACGAATTTCCAGGCATCGCCCTGATAGTCGGTCTTGGAGGTGCCGGCGCAGGTGGTACCGGGCCCAGCGGCGCAGTCGTTCTTGCCCTTCATGGCCACGCCGTAGCATTTCTCGTTTTCGGCCGCCTGAGCGGTCAGGGGCGCGCTGGAGATTGCCAGGGCGGCGCCCAGTGCGAGAGCCAGGCCGGCGACGGAAACAGCGTTGGTGGTGGTTGTCATGCTGTGTTTCTCCATTTCGGTTGAAAGTGCGTCTGCATAGCGCAGTGAGCATAGAACGGCTTTGGCCAAGCCAGCGCAGCAACTGGGCATTTGCGCCGCCTGATGTGCCGTTCTTGCTGTAACAGACGGGGCAGGGCCGGCTTTGTTACAGCCCTGCCGAAGAAAAATCGGAGAATTTCGCGAATTGGCTGTCTTTTGGAGGCGGATCGGCTGCCTTCGCCCGGATCAGCCGCGACTTTCCAGGTAGCTGGCGTAGTCGGGAATGCGGTAGTCGTGGGGCTCGTCGAGCAGGGCGCTGCTGAGCAGGTAGTCGGCGCTGCTTTCGTTGCAGGCCACCGGGATGTTCCACACCGCCGCGACCCGCAGCAGCGCCTTGATGTCCGGGTCGTGGGGCTGGGGCTCGAAGGGGTCCCAGAAGAACACCAGCAGATCCACCTTACGCTCGGCGATGCGCGCCCCCAGTTGCTGGTCGCCGCCCAGAGGGCCGCTGATCATGCTTTCCACCGGCAGCTCCAGGTGCCTGCTCAAGAGCAGTCCGGTGGTGCCGGTGGCCAGCAGCTGGTGGCGGGCCAGCCGCTCGCGCTGGCGCTGGGCCCAGTCGAGGAGAAACACCTTGCAGTGATCGTGGGCGACCAGGGCGATGCGCTTGCGCGCCGGCATGCAGGCACGGGTGAAGCTGATGCGGTTCATGGGCAAATCCTGTTGACCGAGGGTCATGGCAGGGTGCCCGATGTCGGCCCGGCGGTGAAGATGGCGCTGCAGAAATCCGCGCGCAGCGGTTTGTCGCGCGCTCGTTGTGGGTGACACTAGGGCAAGGTTTCACGCCTGTTGTCCCTCGTCATTTCGGAGTCGACGCCATGCATCCGCGCATTATCGAAGTCACCGACCGCCTGATCGCCCGCAGCCGGCCCACCCGTGAGCGCTACCTGGCGATGATTGCCGCGGCGGCCAGCGAAGATCCACAGCGCGGGGCACTGCAGTGCGCCAACTTCGCCCACGGCGTGGCCGGTTGCAGCGGCCAGGACAAGCAGACCCTGCGCCTGCTGAGCGCCGCCAATGTGGCCATCGTCTCGGCCTACAACGACATTCTCTCGGCCCACCAGCCTTACGAGGACTATCCGCAGCAGCTCAAGCAGGCGCTGCGCGAGATCGGCTCGGTCGGCCAATTCGCCGCCGGCGTGCCGGCCATGTGCGACGGCGTGACCCAAGGCGAGCCGGGAATGGAGCTCGGTATCGCCAGTCGCGAGGTGATCGCCATGTCCACCGCCCTGGCGCTCTCGCACAAGCTGTTCGATGCCACCCTGTGCCTGGGCATCTGCGACAAGATAGTCCCGGGGTTGCTGATGGGCGCGCTGCGCTTCGGCCATTTGCCGACCCTGTTCGTGCCGGCCGGGCCCATGCCCTCGGGCTTGTCGAACAAGGAAAAGGCCGCGGTACGCCAGCGCTATGCCGAGGGAAAGGCCAGTCGCGAGGAGTTGCTCGAAGCGGAAATGGCCGCCTACCACAGCCCCGGTACCTGCACCTTCTACGGCACCGCCAATACCAATCAGCTGTTGATGGAGGTGATGGGCCTGCATCTGCCGGGCGCCTCCTTTGTCAACCCGGGCACACCGCTGCGTGAGGCCCTGACCCGCGAGGCGGCCTGGCAGGTCACCCGTCTGACCCGGCAGAGTGGGCAGTTCCTGCCGCTGGGCGAGATCGTCGATGAGCGCTGCATCGTCAACGCGGTGGTGGCCCTGCACGCCACTGGCGGCTCAACCAACCACACCCTGCACCTGCCGGCCATCGCCCAGTGCGCCGGCATCCAGCTGACCTGGCAGGACATGGCCGAACTATCGGTCGTGGTGCCGACCCTGGCCCACGTCTATCCCAACGGCAGCGCGGATATCAATCACTTCCAGGCCGCCGGCGGCCTGGCACTGCTCATCCGCGAACTGCTCGAGGCCGGCCTGCTCCACGAAGCGGTCAACACCGTGGTCGGCCCGGGGCTGGCTCGCTATACCCGCGAGCCCTTCCTCGAACAGGGCCAACTGGCCTGGCGCGACGGCCCCCGCAACAGCCTCGACGAGCAGGTGTTGCGCCCGGTCAGCCGGCCGTTCTCGCCCGAAGGGGGGCTGCGCCTGCTGCAGGGCAATCTGGGACGGGCGGTGATGAAGGTCTCGGCGGTGGCGGCCGAGCACCAGAGCATCGAGGCCCCGGCGCGGGTGTTCGCCGATCAGCAGGCGCTGGCCGATGCCTTCCAGGCCGGCGAACTGGAGCACGACTTCATCGCGGTACTGCCGTTTCAGGGGCCGCGCAGCAATGGCATGCCGGAGCTGCACAAGCTGACGCCTTTTCTCGGCGTGTTGCAGGATCGCGGCTTCAAGGTGGCGCTGGTCACCGACGGACGCATGTCCGGCGCCTCGGGCAAGGTGCCGGCGGCCATCCACGTCTGTCCCGAGGCCATCGACGGCGGCCCGCTGGCCCGGGTGCGCGATGGCGACCTGATTCGCATCGACGGGCACAGCGGCGAGTTGCAGCTGTTGCTCGAGCCCGCCGAGCTGGCCGCGCGCCAGCCGACAATTGCCGCGGCGGACGGCGATGTCGGCTGTGGTCGGGAAATCTTCACCTTTATGCGTCAGTCTTTCAGCAGCGCCGAGGAAGGCGCCAGCGCCTTCACGGCAAGGCTGCGCGCGCTGCAGTAGGACTCTATGTGCGTTGAGCGGGCGCGGCGGAGCCTCTCCAGCCACGCCGCAGGCGCACA
>JBFHKK010000329.1:0-3561 GCA_041595475.1 Pseudomonas sp.
CGCCTGCCGATTGGCCAGGACGAAGGCGTCGTTGGCCAGGCTCAGGCTGGAGCAGAGGGTCTGCGGGCAGACGTAGAAGGCGATCTCGAGCATGGCAATTGTCGGCGAAAGGAGGTGGCGATTATGGACACAAAGATGGCATTGATGCCAATGGCGGCCGGCTCCATGCGCCTCCATACTGGGCATCTCCAAGTCCAGCGAGTCGCCCGCCATGAGCCACCCCAACGCCGCCCTCATCAGCCGTTTCTACCAGGCCTTCCAGGCCCTGGACGCCGAGACCATGGCCGCCTGCTACGCGCCCGAGGTCCGCTTCAGCGACCCGGTGTTTGAGGATTTGCGCGGGGCCGAGGCCGCGGACATGTGGCGCATGCTGACGGTGCGGGCGCAGGACTTCTCCCTGTCTTTCGAGGTGCTCCAGGCCGATGCCGAGCAGGGCCGGGCGCGCTGGACCGCACGCTACCTGTTCAGCCAGACCGGCAGATCGGTGGTCAACCACATAGAGGCGCAGTTTCGCTTCGCCGACGGTCTGATCGTCGAGCACCGCGATCGCTTCGATCTGTGGCGCTGGGCACGCCAGGCCCTCGGCGCCAAGGGCCTGCTGCTGGGCTGGGCGCCGCCGGTGCAGAAGGCCATTCGCCGCCAGGCGGCCAGGGGCCTGGCGCAGTTTCGCGCAGGACGTCAGGCCCAGGATTGACGCCGCTGCGGCGATTCGGCTGGCGCACTGGTAGTCTTGCGCCCTAACCTAGTCGCTGCCCAGGGCTCGCGCCCGCAAGTCGGCGCGATAAGCCCGCGCCCCGGTCAGGAAGCCGCCTGTGAGTGAACAATCGCTGTCGATGAGCAAGGTCAAGGCCTGGGGTGTCCACGGCTTCACCGCCCTTGGCGTCATCCTGGCGCTGTTGGCGGCGCTGGCGGTGCTCGAGGGTAATCCGCAGGCCTGCCTGCTGTGGCTCGGCCTGGCGCTACTGGTCGATGGTCTGGACGGTTCCCTGGCACGGCGCTACCACGTGCAGTCGGTGCTGCCGGATTTCGACGGCAGCATCCTCGACCTGGTCATCGACTACCTGACCTATGTGTTCATCCCGGCGATCTTCGTCTATCGCTTCATCCCGCTGCCCGAGTACAGCCTGCTGCCGGCGGTGGGCTTGATCCTGCTGTCGTCGCTGTTCTGCTTCTGCAACCGCAACATGAAGAGCCAGGACAACTATTTCGTCGGCTTTCCGGCGGCCTGGAACCTGGTGGTGGTTTATCTCTTCCTGCTCGATTTCGCCCCCTGGTTGAGCCTGGCCAGCATCGTTCTGCTGGCCGGGCTGACCCTGACGCGGATGAAGTTTCTCCATCCGTTCCGGGTCAGGCAGTTCATGCCGCTGAACATCGCCGTGACCCTGGTCTGGATGGGCGCCTGTGCCTGGCTGATCCTGCTGCATCCGCGCCATCCCGGTTGGTTGCTGGCGATCTGGCTGCTGGCGACCAGCTATTTCGTCGGCATCTGCCTGTGGCGCACGGCGCGCGAGTGGTTGCGTGCCGATGCCTGAAGCGCTCGCCAAAAGCTGGTTCGTCTACCTGGTGCGCGCCGCCAATGGTGCGCTCTATTGCGGCATCAGCGATGACCCGCAGCGGCGCTTCGAGCAGCATCGCACGGGCAAGGGCGCGCGCTTCTTCTGCTCCAGCCCGGCGCTGGCGCTGGTCTACCAGGAGGCCTGTGGCAGCAAGAGCGAGGCGCTGCGCCGCGAGCGGGCGATCAAGCGACTGGCCAAGCCGGCCAAGGAGTCGCTGGTGACCGCTCAGGCCTGCATAGGCCTGGCTGATGAGCTGTCATCAGCCTGAATGGGTAGGCTGGCGCGGCGCGGGCGACTAAGCTGCCTTTATCTATCCAGCCGCGCGGAGCCCTTATGCACGAATTGATTTTGCACCATTACCCGAGTTCGCCTTTTGCCGAGAAGGCCCGCCTGATGCTGGGCTTCAAGCAGCTCTCCTGGCGCTCGGTGATGATCCCGCCGATCATGCCCAAGCCCGAATTGACGGCCCTGACCGGTGGCTACCGCAAGACTCCGGTGCTGCAAGTCGGCGCCGATATCTACTGCGATACGGCCATGATCGCCCGCCGCCTGGAGGCGGAGAAGGCGATCCCGGCGCTGTTTCCCGAGGGCCAGGAGTTCAATGTCGCCTGCCTGACCCAGTGGGCCGACTCGCTGTTGTTCCAGCATGCCGTGAGCCTGGTGTTCCAGCCCGAATCCATTGCCGTGCGCTTCGGCAGCTTGCCGCCGGAATTCCTCAAGGCCTTCATGGCCGACCGGGGCGCCTTGTTCAATGGCGGCCAGGCCACCCGCCTGCCGCTGGAACAGGCCAAGCACCAGTGGCCGGCGCTGATGGGGCGGCTGCAGCAGCAACTGGAGCGCGAGCAGGGCGACTTCCTGTTTGGCGAGCCGTCGCTGGCGGATTTCGCCGTGGCCCATCCGCTGTGGTTCCTGCGCGGCACCCCGGTGACCGCGCCCTTGGTCGATGACTATCCGGCGGTGACCGCCTGGTTGGCCCGGGTGCTGGGCTTCGGCCATGGCTCGTTGAGCGAGATGAGCGCCGAGGAGGCCATAGAGGTGGCGCGTGCCGCCGAGCCGGCAGCGCTGCCGGAGGAAGACTTCGTCGATCCCAATGGCTTTGCCGCCGGTCAGCGGGTGAGCGTCTGCGCGGTCGATTACGGGGTCGATCCGGTCAGTGGCGAGCTGCTGTTCTGCGGCCGCGAGCAGCTGATCCTGCGCCGTGAGGATGCGCGCGCCGGGGTCGTTCACGTGCATTTCCCGCGTCCGGGGTTCCGCCTCGAGCGGGTCTGAGTCGCTGTCGCGCCGTCAGGGGGCGATGGCCGCGGTGTCTGGCCGTTGCCTGGCATTGGCGCAGCCGGCACAGCCGTCGGCGACAAGTGCTTGGCGCAGGGCCGGCAACTGCGCCGAGAGCGTCTGGAAATAGGCCAGGCGCTCGTAGCAGAGCACCAGTTCGCCGGCATGGCGGTGGTACCAGGCATCGGGCCCGCCACAGTTGGTCAGACGCAGCACCAGGTCGCGAGGCAGGCGGTAGGTGGCGCTGGCGCGGCGGGCGATGGCTTCTATCCGGCCGGTGCGCTGGATCTCCTCGATCAGCGGCTGGATATGGCCCAGGCGCAGGCCCAGGGTGTCGTAGATCACCTCGATCCGATGGAAGGGCTGCTCACCGATGGAGCGGCCATGCTGCTGCTCGACCCAGGCCAGGGCCCGGCGCACCTGGGCGTATTCCTGGTCGCAATAGAGCGCCCGCTCGACCGGTAGGCCGGTGATGGTCGGCACCCACTCCAGGCGATCCGGATCGCTGCCGTAGATCAGGCAGGCCAGGTTGTAGAAGCGCTGGGCGTCCAGGGCATGACTGGCCCAGGGCTGGACCTGGTCGTCGTCGTCTTTGGCCCGCTGCCATTCCAGGCGCCAGTAGTCGGCGATATCGATCAGGGCCGCGTAGAAGTCGGCATCGCGCTGCAGGCCGTGGGCGAGGAACAGATTGATGAAGCCGAGCTGATCGGCGGCGTCCTCCTCGCGACCGAAC
>JBFHKK010000330.1:0-3556 GCA_041595475.1 Pseudomonas sp.
CGGGCCTGGGCCTCAACTTCGCCGGGGTCAACTACTACGACGGTCAGGGCTTCCTGGTGAACAGGAAGCTGGGCGTATCCAGCGCCAAGGAACTCGATGGCGCCACCGTCTGCATCCAGGCCGGCACCACCACCGAGCTGAACCTGTCCGACTACTTCCGCGCCAACGGCCTCAAGTACACCCCCATCACCTACGACACCTCCGACGAGAGCGCCAAGTCGGTGGAGGCCGGCCGCTGCGACGTGCTGACCTCCGACCAGTCTCAGCTCTACGCCCAGCGCATCAAGCTGGCCGCGCCTGACGAGTACGTGGTGCTGCCGGAAGTGATCTCCAAGGAGCCGCTGGGCCCGGTCGTGCGGCAGGGCGACGAGGAGTGGTTCGATATCGTGCGCTGGTCGCTGTTCGCCATGGTCAACGCCGAGGAACTGGGGATCACCTCGAAGAACGTCGAGGACATGGCCAAGTCCACCAAGAATCCGGACATCGCCCGTCTGCTCGGTGCCGAGGGTGAATTTGGCAAGGATCTGAAACTGCCCAAAGACTGGGCCGTGCAGATCGTCAAGCAGGTGGGCAACTACGGCGAGAGCTTCGAGCGCAACGTCGGTGCCGGCAGCGAGCTGAAGATCGAGCGTGGTCTCAACGCCCTGTGGAACAAAGGTGGTCTGCAGTACGCACCGCCGGTGCGCTGAGCGTCTTTGCCGACGGCCCCTCCCGGGCCGTCGGCATGCTTCCGATGACGTGAGCTCTGTGCCCGTCTGCGCGGGCATGGGCGCTCCAAGAGGGCTTATATGCAAACCAGCGAACACAGCTCGCCGCCGCGCGGATCCATTTGGACCGACCCCAAACTGCGCGCCTGGCTGTTCCAGATCATCGCCGTCATCGCCGTGGTCGCGATTGGCTGGTATCTATTCGACAACACCCAGACCAACCTGGAGAAGCGCGGCATCACCTCCGGTTTCTCCTTCCTCAACAACAGTGCCGGCTTCGGCATCGCCCAGCACCTGATCGACTACACCGAAAGCGACAGCTACGGTCGGGTGTTCGTCATTGGCCTGCTCAATACCCTGTTGGTATCGGTGATCGGCATCGTCCTGGCGACCATCCTCGGCTTCATCCTCGGGGTGGCGCGACTGTCGCGCAACTGGTTGATCAGCAGGCTGGCCACCGTCTACATCGAGATCTTCCGCAATATCCCGCCGCTGTTGCAGATCTTCTTCTGGTACTTCGCGGTCATGCTGGCACTGCCTGGGCCGCGTGGCAGCCTGGAGATCGGCGAGCGCTTCTACCTCAACAGTCGCGGCCTGTACATGCCGGCGCCTTCGCCGTCCGATAGCTTCAACCTGTTCATCGGCGCGCTGCTGGTCGCGATCGTCGCCATCGTGCTGATAGGTCGCTGGGCCAAGGCGCGACGCGAGGCCACCGGCCAGGTCTTTCACGTCTCCATCGTCGCCGTGGCGCTGATAATCGGGCTGCCCGGGCTGGCCATTCTGGTGGGCGGCAACCCGCTGCAGTGGAGCATGCCGGAGCTGGCCGGTTTCAACTTCCGCGGCGGCTGGGTGATGATCCCCGAACTCATCGCCCTGACCCTGGCGCTGACCATCTATACGGCCTCCTTCATCGCCGAGAACGTGCGCTCCGGGATCATGGCGGTCAGCCACGGCCAGACCGAGGCGGCCCATTCCCTGGGGCTGAGCGGCGGCCTGACCCTGCGCTTCGTGGTGATTCCCCAGGCCCTGCGGGTGATCATTCCGCCGCTGACCAGCCAGTACCTGAACCTGGCGAAGAACTCCTCCCTGGCGGCCGGTATCGGCTACCCGGACATGGTCTCGCTGTTCGCCGGCACAGTACTCAACCAGACCGGCCAGGCGATCGAGGTGATCGCCATCACCATGAGCGTCTACCTGGCCATCAGCATCAGCATTTCCATCCTGATGAACTGGTACAACAAGCGCATTGCGCTGATCGAGCGGTAAGGAGCAGCCCATGCAAACCCATTCCTTCAGGCCCGACATGCCGCCACCGGTGCTCAGTGTCGGGGTCATCGGCTGGCTGCGTGCCAACCTGTTCTCCAACTGGTTCAATACCCTGCTGACCCTGTTCGCCGCCTACCTGGTCTGGCTCATTGTGCCGCCGATCATCCAGTGGGCCTTCATCGATGCCAACTGGGTCGGTACCACGCGCGCGGATTGCACCAAGGACGGCGCCTGCTGGGTCTTCGTGCAGCAGCGTTTCGGTCAGTTCATGTATGGCTTCTATCCGACCGAGTTACGCTGGCGCGTCGACTTGGCCCTGTGGATGGCCGTGATAGGCGCGGCGCCGCTGTTCGTGCCGCAGATGCCGCGCAAGGCGCTCTACGGGTTGGCCTTGCTGGTCGGGTATCCGCTGCTGGCTTTCTGGTTGCTGCACGGCGGCTTCTGGGGCCTGAGCGAGGTCGAGACCAGCCAGTGGGGCGGGCTTATGCTGACCCTGGTGATCGCCTCGATCGGCATCGTCGGCGCCCTGCCGCTGGGCATAGTGCTGGCCCTCGGCAGGCGCTCGGACATGCCGGCGATCCGGGTGATCTGCGTCACCTTCATCGAGTTCTGGCGCGGCGTGCCCCTGATCACGGTGCTGTTCATGTCCTCGGTGATGCTGCCGCTGTTCCTGCCCGAGGGGCTGTCCTTCGACAAGCTGATGCGGGCGCTGATCGGCGTCATCCTGTTCCAGTCGGCCTATATCGCCGAGGTCGTGCGCGGCGGGCTGCAGGCGCTGCCCAAGGGCCAGTACGAGGCAGCCGCCGCCATGGGCCTGGGCTACTGGCGAATGATGGGCCTGGTGATACTGCCGCAGGCCCTGAAGCTGGTGATTCCCGGCATCGTCAACACCTTCATCGCCCTGTTCAAGGACACCAGCCTGGTGATCATCATCGGTCTGTTCGACCTGCTCAACAGCATCAAGCAGGCCACCACCGATCCGGCCTGGCTGGGCATGGCGACCGAGGGCTATGTGTTCGCCGCGCTGATCTTCTGGATTTTCTGTTTCGGCATGTCCCGCTACTCCATGCACCTGGAGCGCAAGCTGGACACCGGCCACAAGCGTTAGGAGCTCTTCTTATGTCTGAAGCCATCAAACAAACCAGCGCCGAGCCGATGATCCTGATGGAGGGCGTGCACAAGTGGTACGGTCAGTTCCACGTGCTCAAGGACATCAATCTGAGCGTCAAGGCCGGCGAGCGTATCGTCCTCTGCGGTCCGTCCGGCTCGGGCAAGTCCACGGTGATTCGCTGCATCAACCGCCTCGAGGAACACCAGCAAGGCCGCATCGTGGTCGATGGCGTGGAACTGACCCACGACCTCAAGCATATCGAGGCGGTGCGCCGCGAGGTGGGCATGGTGTTCCAGCACTTCAATCTGTTCCCCCACCTGACCGTGCTGCAGAACTGCACCCTGGCGCCCATGTGGGTGCGCAAGTTGCCCAAGCGCGAGGCCCAGGAAATCGCCATGCACTATCTGGAGCGGGTGCGCATTCCCGAGCAGGCCGACAAGTACCCCGGCCAGTTATCCGGCGGCCAGCAGCA
>JBFHKK010000331.1:0-3552 GCA_041595475.1 Pseudomonas sp.
GGCTTGAGGAGGTTTTCGGCGAGCGGAACCTGCTCCAGGTGACGCTGCACCTGGACGAGACAACCCCGCACCTGCACGCCTTCGTGGTGCCGGAGATCGAAATGGTCGAGACGCGGGGACGCAAGCCCAAGGGCGGCAGCCCTGCGGCAGCCAAGGCGCCAAAGCCAGCCCTGGCCGCCAGCCACTGGCTGGACGGCAGGGCGAAGCTGGGCGAGTTGCAGGACCGCTACGCGGCGGCCATGGAGCCCTTCGGGCTTGATCGGGGCATGACAGGCTCCAAGGCCAAGCACCGCACGATCCGGAGCTACTACGCGGCGGCAGAGAACGTGATGGGCGCGGATCTCGGCCCGCTCAAGATACCGGCCCCGCCGGAGCTGCCGGAACCGGAGGGCATGAAGGAGCAGGCCATGGCGGCGGCGGGGTTTGTGCCGCGTGCTGCGGCGGTCGCCACCATCGCCAAGGCCCGCCAGCAGGCTGCCGTGGCGGCGGCACAGCAGGCGCGGCAGGAGGCCCGCGAGGCTAGGGCGGCGGCTATCGAGGCGGCTATGCAGCGGCGGCAGCTGCTGGAGCGTATCGACGGCCAGGGCGGCGTGCCTGCCCTGGATCGGATAGACGAGCTGTGGCAGCGCCTGGAGGCCGCGCAGCGCGAGGCTGCTCAGGTGCGCAGCGAGCTGGCGAAACTGAGCGAGGATCGGCAGGCCGACCAGGAGCACATCGAGGAGCTGCGCGCCTGGGGCGAGCAGCTGGCCGAGTACGCTCAGGGGCTGGAGAGCGCGCTGGGCGGCGGCCCAGACGCTGTGCAACGTGGCGATTTTCGCCTATAGTCGTTTCTAGTAATGATCTAGAAATGACCGGAGGCGGGTATGGCTGATTTGTTCGATCACCTGGAGGACGCGGAGCGCGCCCAGGGCGTAGCCGACCCGGCTGCCGTCCTGACTGATGACCAGCTGGAAGAGGGCGGCCTGCGCCAAGTCCGGGCCTTCGTCCGCACCAGGGCGAGCCGCAACGCGCTGCGCGTGCAGAAGCACCGCGAGAAGGCTGCCGCCGAGGGGTTAGGACAGGTCAACGTGGTGGCCCCAGAGGCCGCCAGGGACGCGCTCAAGGCCATAGCGAAGCGCACGGCAGGGGGTGAGCCCCTGGAGGCCGTCCTGCGCGATCTGGCGGGCCTACAGCGCCCCCAGGCGGTGCCGGGGCCGGCACCTGCACCGAAAGTTGACACATCGCCAGCGCCTGAGCGCCCGTCGAAGCTGCCAGAGGCTGACGCCCTGGTGGTCGCTGCCGCGCACGCGCCGGGCCTGCGCGGCTGGCTCATTCGCCGCCTGGCAGGCGTCTGATGCGTGTCGATCTGAGCCTGGGCGAGGAGGAGGTTCTGCTCAGGATCACCGACAAAGCCGCACGGATTGCGGCCTGGCTGTCACCTGATGACCCGTGGGAGCGGTCGCGGATTGCTGGCGTCCTGGAGGAGCTGGGCGACGCCGTGCGCCGCGATCAGGCGCAGCAGCAGCTGGTGCGCCTGGGGATCGAGAAGCCCGAGGGGCCACCACTCCCCGCACCCACGTCCTCGCGCTGACGCGCTGCGGGCGTGTGTGCGTGGCGTGGACGGCCCAGGGCGCTACGCCTCAAATTCCGACTATTGTCGGAGCCTGACGCGGCCTGCGGCCTTGTCGCACCCGGCAGGCTGCGCCTGCCGAGTGTCAGTCAGAGTCGGCAGAGCCATTGACCCAATCGACGGTCTTGGGGTCGCGCTGCGGCTGCTCGATCTGCTCAGTGGCCGCGGGCCGCTTCTTGCGGCGGTACTCGGTCACGAACTTCACCCGGTCGCCCTTGAAGAACAGAGCCGGATTGACCCAGAAGGTGCTTGGCGACCTGGGGGCCAGGAACTGCTTGGCCAGCAGCTCCTTGAGGCCCCGCTGGAAGGTCTTCTCGCTCATATCGACCGTGCGGCCGCACAGGCCGTCATTGAACCAGGACAGCTCAAGGCTATCGGCGAACCCCTGCCGCATGGGGCTGCGCTCGTACTCCTGGAGCACGAGCTGGAAGACCCTGTAGGCAGTGCGCGACAAGTCGAAGGCAGCGGCCACGCCAGCGGCGAAGACCTTCACGAACGAAGCGTCGTCGCGCTCGTCCACGGTGTAGATCGCGGAGGTCTGGCGGATCTCGCCAGTGGACGTGCTGACCAGTTCCTCACTGGTGCCCGTCCGGACGTACCGCTTCTTGACCGTGACCTCAGCCGGCTCCAGGAGCGGGTTGGCGTGAGGGCTGAAAGTGAGCTTGCGGAGATTGATGTTTTCGGACATTCGTCAGGCCGTTTTTGTCTTTGCGTGGACACACAATATCCAGCCTAAAGACAAAAAACAATGCTTTTTTGTCCTGACTGGTTGTGAAGTTGTCTTTCGAGGTTGTGAAGTTGTCTCGACCGTTCACGGGGCACTAAGGCTCCAGGGCATTTGCTTCTCACTCTGTTACTACGGGGCCGCCAGGACCCGCGCTTTTGCCCTTGCTCTTGCTCTTCCAGGTCAATGAATTGACCCGCTTTGCCAGAGGGCCGAGTGGGGCCCCACGCAGTGGGGTCGAGGCCTGACACATATCCACGGGCGAAGCCGGTGGGTATGTGTCCCAAGCACCTCGGTGGTCGGTAGTTCGGCGCCCTTCCAGTCGCTGCTGGCCGTCGAGCATCGCCGTCAGGCGAGGCATCGGCGTGCGGCGCATTCGCTCCTTCAGGGCGCTGCCTTCGGCGGCGACCTCCGGTCGCGGTGATCAGGGTGCGATGGTGCGGTCGAACGGAGGAGTTTTTCCGTAAGCGCGAAGCGCTGGAGGAAATACTCCGTAGTGAGTCCCCGGAACATTCCGGGGCGCTGTTGATCTTTGGGGCCGACAACTGCTAAAAGCTGGGGCAAATCAACACCAGGGCAAGGCGATGGCGTACGCGATTTTGAGGGTGGCCAAGCATCGGTCGGGGCGCTCGGTGGCGGGCATGGGCAGGCACATGCACCGCACCAGGGAGACGCCGAATGCTGACCCGAGCAGGGCAGACAGGAACGCCACGTACACCCCGGCGACGGGGTGGACGAGGTGGGCCGACGCCCCCCCGCCGAGCCTGACCGGGCAGCTGCGCGAGCGCCTGGACGACTTCGAAGCGAGGGGCGGCAAGCTCCGCAAGGACAGCGTGCTGGCCGTGGAGCTGATGCTCTCGGCGTCGCCCGAGTGGTTCAAGCATGCCAGCCAAGCCCAGCAAAGCCGCTGGCTACAGGCCAACACGGCCTGGCTTGAGGAGGTTTTCGGCGAGCGGAACCTGCTCCAGGTGACGCTGCACCTGGACGAGACAACCCCGCACCTGCATGCCTTCGTGGTGCCGGAGATCGAAATGGTCGAGACGCGGGGGCGCAAGCCCAAGGGCGGCAGCCCTGCGGCCGCCAAGGCCCCTAAGCCGGCGCTGGCGGCCAGCCACTGGCTGGACGGCAGGGCCAAGCTGGGCGAGCTGCAGGACCGCTACGCGGCCGCCATGGAGCCCTTCGGGCTTGATCGGGGCATGACAGGCTCAAAGGCCAAGCA
>JBFHKK010000332.1:0-3532 GCA_041595475.1 Pseudomonas sp.
CGACCAGGTTGCTGAGCACCTGGTCCTTGTTGGCGTCGGGCAGTATCACCATGTGGTTCTTGGCCCCGGCGAAGGCCTGCACACGTTTCAAGTGGGCGGTGCCGGTACGGTAGATGTGCTGGCCGACCGGCACCGAGCCGACGAAGGAAATGGCGCGGATGTCCGGATGGGTGAGCAGGCTGTCGACCACCTCGCGGCCGCCGTGCAGCACCTGCAGCACGCCGTGGGGCGCGCCGGCCTCGATAAACAGCTCCGCGAGCCTGTTCGGGGTCAGCGGGTCCTGTTCTGAGGGCTTGAGGATGAAGCTGTTGCCGGCGGCAATCGCCAGGGGAAACATCCACAGCGGGATCATCGCCGGGAAGTTGAAGGGGGTGATCCCGGCGCAGACCCCCAGCGGCTGGGTCCAGCTGGCGGTGTCGATGTCACGGGCGACGTTCTCAGCGGTCTCGCCCATCATCAGGCTGGCGATGTTGGCGGCCTGTTCGACCACCTCGATGCCGCGCCAGACATCGCCCTTGGCATCGGCCAGGGTCTTGCCGGTTTCGCTGGCGAGCAGTTCGGCCAGATCGTCGTGATGCTCCTTAAGCAGTTGCTGGTAGCGCAGCATCAGGCGCGCGCGCTCCGGCACCGGCACCTCGCGCCAGCTGAGGAAGGCGGCCTTGGCACTGGCCACCGCCGCCTCTATCTCGTCGCTGGTGGCCTTGGGCGCGAGGGCCAGGACCTCCTGGCTGGTCGGGTCGCTCACCTCGATGAATTCGCGGGTGCGACTTTCCCGCCACTGGCCATCGATCAGCTGCCGGATTGCCTTGGCCATGTCGTTCTCCTGTCTCGAGGGTTCGCGCGTTCAGGCTGTTCTTGTTCTTATAGTCACCGATGGCGTCCTTGTGGATTGACGATCTTGGGCATTGGATGGACGATCTTGGGATTCTATGGGCGGGAGAGTCGATGAACGCTCGGGTCGAAACCTCGAACTGGCCGCTGCCGGCCAATGGCCTGCGCTTCATCACGCCGCCGCGCCTGCGTCGGCTGCTGGCCCGTCATCCGCTGGCCCAGGGCTGCTATCCGCTGGCCCTGGGGTTCTATCCCGAGGCCTTGGGCCACCGCATGAGCCGGCCACAGCCGGAGGACCATCTGCTGATCTATTGCCGGGCCGGCCGCGGCTGGCTGGACACTCCGGCGGCGCGCCTGCCGGTTGGCGGCGGCGACCTGCTGTTGTTGCCCAAGGGCCAGGCGCATGCCTATGGCGCCGATCCGGCCAGGCCCTGGACCCTGTACTGGGTGCATTTCGATGGCGAGTTGGTGGCCGACTTTTTGCGCCCGCTGGGCAAGGGGCCGCTGTGGCACATCGGCCTGCAGCCGCGCCTGCTGGCCGAATTCGAGGCCTTGCTCGATCTGCGCCGGCAGGGCCTGAGCCTGCCGCATTTCATCTACGCCGCCCATCAGCTGCAGGCGCTGCTGGCCTCCCTGGCGGTGCTGCCGGCGCGCGCTCAGCTCAAGTCCGGCCGGGTGCTGGATGTGGACGCCGTGCAGGCGGTGATGCGCGCCCACCTGCACGGCTCGCTCAACCTCGACGAGCTGGCGGCGCAGTTCAAGCTGTCGCGCTTTCACTTCGCCAAGACCTACCGACGGCTGACCGGCCACGCGCCCATCGAGGATTTCATCCGGCTGAAGATGGCCCACGCCTGCCGCCTGCTGGACGAGGGCGAGCAGGGCGTGCGCCAGATCGCCGAGCAGCTGGGCTACGAGGATGCCTATTACTTCTCGCGGCTGTTTCGCAAGGTGGTGGGCATGGCGCCCAGCCATTACCGCGCGCTGCACCAGGGCTGAGGACCTTGGCGCCTGTCTTGACGAGCCGGCAGCGCTTCTCTAGCGTGCCGCTTCCGTCTACCAGACCAGGATGCCCCGCATGAGCGCCGCCGACCCGATCAAGCTCGAAGCCAGCTGGAAAGCGGCCCTGCGCGAGGAGTTCGCCAAGCCCTACATGCGCGAGCTGCGCGCCTTCCTGCGCGCCGAAAAGGCCGGCGGCAAGGAGATCTACCCGCCGGGGCCCCTGATCTTCAATGCCCTGGACGCGACGCCGCTGGAGGCGGTCAAGGTGGTGATCATCGGCCAGGATCCCTACCACGGCCCGGGCCAGGCCCATGGCCTGTGCTTCTCGGTGCAGCCGGGGGTGCCGGTGCCGCCCTCGCTGCTGAACATCTACAAGGAACTCAAGCGCGACCTGAACCTCGACATCCCCGCCCATGGCTGCCTGCAGGCCTGGGCCGAGCAGGGCGTGCTGCTGCTCAACACCGCCCTGACTGTCGAGCGCGGCGTCGCCGGCTCCCACGCCGGCAAGGGCTGGCAGCATTTCACCGACAAGGTGATAGAAACCGTCAGCCAGCGCTGCCCGCACCTGGTGTTCCTGCTCTGGGGCAAGCACGCGCAGAGCAAGGCGCCCCTGATCGACCCGACCCGGCACCTGATCCTGCGCTCGGTCCATCCTTCGCCGCTGTCGGCCCATCGCGGCTTCATCGGCAACGGCCACTTCAGCCGGACCAACAAGTTCCTCGAGCAGTACGGCCTGACGCCGATCGACTGGCGTTTGCCGCCGCTGGGTTAGTTGGGCAGGGTGGGTCATTGATCCGCGCGAAGGGGGCTTGCGGTCGACGCCGAGTTCGCTTCGAATGGCTGCAGCAGCAGACAAGGATTCGCGGGTGCGGCTTTATGCGGCGAATTCGCCAAACAAGTGCAGTCGCTCGATACGCGTTACTGTTGCGCGCAGGCACGGCGTCGAATGTCTTGGGCTTTCGCGAGGGAGTGTAAGGATGAATTCATTTCAACAAGACGTGTTGGGCCAGCGACTCTGGCGCCGGCTGGTCATGGCGCTTTTGTTCTGCCTGGCATCCCCACAGGCCGTCGCACAGAGTCAAGTCGTGAGGCTGGTCTCCGACCCCTACCCGCCGTACGTCATGGACGAGGCCGACCGAAAGGGCTATGTGACCGAGATGGCGATTCGCATCCTCGAGGACGCGGGGTACCAGGCCGAATACATCAATGTGCCGTTCAAGCGTGCATTGCTGGGACTGGAACGTGGCACCTACGATGGCTTGCTGGCCGTGTCGCCTGGGCGACCCGGCTATATCTACACGCAACATGCCTTTGGAATATCCCAGACATCCTTTTTCGTGGCCAAGGACAGCACTTGGCACTATCAGGGTACGGACTCACTGGCAGCCATCAAGTTGGGCGTAACTCATGGCTATGAATATGCCGGTGGGCTGCCAGGTGAATATGAGAATAAAATCGACGCTTATATATTGAAGAACCGAGAGAACGGCGACTTGATTAAGATCGCCTCCGGCACGGATGCGCTCGAAAAAAACATACGCAAGCTGGCGCTGGGCCGCATCGACGCGACGCTGGAGGACGCTGCTGCCTTCTGGTTCATGGCCGATAAAATGGGCCTGGCCGACAAGTTTAAAGTGGCTGGAAACCTGACCGGTCCGGAAAAGATCACCATTGGTTTCAATGTAAAAAATCCGCGGGCTCG
>JBFHKK010000333.1:0-3531 GCA_041595475.1 Pseudomonas sp.
ACCTGGCCGAGCAGATCCCAGGCCGTCGACTGACTCTGCTGGCGCACGCTGTGGCGCGCGGTGACGTGGCCGACCTCATGCCCCAGCACCGCGGCCAGTTCGGCCTCGGAGTTGAGATAGGCCAGCAGACCGCGATGGATGTAGATGTAGCCGCCCGGCAGGGCGAAGGCGTTGATGTCCGGGTTGTCGACCACGATGAAGCGGTAATCCAGCTCGCGCCTATGGCTGTGTTGGGCGACGCGCTCGCCGACCCGCTGCACGTAGGCCTGCAACCTGTCGTCGGGATAGCGCGGGTACTGCTTGAGCACTTCCTGATGGTAGCGCTTGCCGAGTTCCAGCTCCTCGCGCTCGCTCATCATCACGAAATCCTGACGCCCGGTGGCCGGGTTCAACGCACATCCGGCCACTTGCGTGAGCAGCAACGTCAGCGTCAGCACGCCGCGCATTGTCATGGCAAAACCTCCAGCATCGCTTCGTGGCTCAGGGACAAGAGCCATCGGGCCTGCTTCGGTTGTACGCCCCCACGGCGCAGGCGGTCAACGATCCAGCCCCGCGCCTCGACCCGGCGACCGACCAGCTCCTGCCAGCGCCGGGCGTCGAACTCGCCCAGTGCTTGCGGCGCGACTCGCAGCACCAGCGACCCGCCCATCTCCAGCCAGACCCCGCCGCGATTGCGCTCGACACGCTCGACACGCCCCTGCACCAGGGCAAAGCCGCCTCGCTCGATCTGCTCGGGCGCCAGCACCCGCGCTTGCCGCCAGAGCCCCCGCCCGGCCTGGCGCGCACCTCGCTCGGCGGTCTGCTGGCAGTCGACCAGCGCCAGATTGGGCGCGATCGCCACCAGATAACCCAGGCCTTCGGCCAGCAGCTGAGCCTCGAGGTTGCGCCCCCGGGCATCATAGGCATGGGCCAGGGTGCGCCCATAGCGATCCTTGGCCTGGCGGCCGAGACTCAAGCCGATCCGCCCGTCACTGGCCGCCACCAGCTGCTCCAGGCGCCGCCGCGCCGCCTCGGCATAGGGCTCGGCGCTGCGCCCCTGGCGACCCAGCTCGGGACTGTTGAGACCGATCAGGCGCACGCTGCGCCCATCGCTCAGGCGCAGGGTGTCGCCGTCCACCACGCGCTGCACCTCGACCTGTTGCAGGGCTCCGGCGGCCGGGCAGAGGGCCTGAGCCGGCAGGGCGAATAGCGTGGAAACGAAAAAGGCGCCCACTAGGGACGCCTTTTTCAGGAGCGTGAAACCGGCCATGGCTCGGTTCCTCGGCAAGCGACGCTTTACTTGGTCGCGCCGAATACGCCGAAGCGCTGCTTGAAGCGATCGATACGGCCGCCGGTATCCAGAACCTTCTGCTTGCCGGTGTAGAACGGATGGCACTCGTTGCACACGTCCAGGCTCAGCGGCTTGCCCAGGGTGGAGCGCGTTTCGATCACGTTGCCGCAGCTGCAGGTAGCGGTGATGGCTTGGTAGTTCGGATGGATATCGGCTTTCATGCTGCATTCCTCGGGGCTGACGTGCCGCCACCCAACACTATTGTTGGATACCGCACGGAAATAGGCCGCGGATAATACCAGACCGACACCCCGATGCAAGCCGCCCGCGGCGCCGGGCGTCGCGGCGCGCCATGCTAAGATCGCGGCTCTCGCCTGGAGCCTCCGCGTGTCCGACACCATCCTGCGCCTCGCCCTGCCCTCGCCGCTGCGCCGCCTGTTCGACTACCGCGCCCCGCCCGATGTGCCGCGCAGCGCCCTGCAGCCGGGCGTACGCCTGCGCGTGCCCTTCGGCCGCCGCGAGCTGATCGGCATCCTGATCGAGGTCGGCGACCACAGCGAGGTGCCGGCGGACAAGCTCAAGCCGGCCCTGGCTCTGCTCGACGAGCGGCCGCCGCTACCGCCGGCGCTGTTCAGGCTGTGCCTGTGGACGGCCCAGTACTACCAGCACAGCCTGGGCGACACCCTCAGCTGGGCCCTGCCGACCCTGCTGCGCCAGGGCGAACCGGCGCTGGCGCGCCAGGAGCGCTTCTGGCTGCTCGCCGAAGGCGCCAGCCTGGATGATCCGCGCCTGAATCGCGCGCCACGCCAGCGCCAGGCGCTGCAGATCCTCGCCCAACACCCCCGGGGCGTCGCCCATCAACTGCTAAGCCAGCTGCAATTGAACAAGGACAGCCTCGAGCTTTTGCACGCCAAGGGCCTGGTGCGCAGCGAAATTCGTCGCCACGCCCCCGCAGCCCGCTCCCCTACCTGGCTGGCCCAGCCGGAACTGCCCCTCAACGCCCAGCAACGCGCCGCCGCCGACGCGGTGACGGCCGCCTTCGGTGGCTTCGGCGCCTTCCTGTTGGCCGGAGTGACCGGCAGCGGCAAGACCGAGGTCTATTTGCAGCTGATCCGCCAGACCCTGGAAGCGGGTCGCCAGGCACTGGTGCTGATCCCCGAGATCAATCTCGGCCCGCAGACTCTGGAGCGCTTCGCCCGGCGCTTCAACGCGCGCATCGCCCTGCTGCATTCGGCCGTCAACGACCGCGAGCGCCTGGACGCCTGGCTGGCCGCCCGCGACGGCGAGGCGGACATCGTCATCGGCACCCGCTCGGCGCTGTTCACCCCGCTGCAGCGCCCCGGACTGATCATCGTCGACGAGGAACACGACGCCTCCTATAAACAGCAGGAAGGCCTGCGCTACCACGCCCGTGACCTGGCACTGGTGCGCGCCCGCCAGGAGCAGGTGCCAATTCTGCTCGGCTCGGCCACCCCCTCGCTGGAGACCCTGCACAATGCCCAGGCCGGCCGCTACGGCCTGCTGCGCCTCGACCAGCGCGCCGGCAACGCCCAACCGCCGCGCTTCCTGCGCCTGGATGTGAAGAGCCGGCCGCTCGACGCCGGAATTTCCGCGCCGCTGCAACAGGCCATCGGCCAGACCCTGGCGGCCGGCCAGCAGGTGCTGGTGTTTCTCAATAGGCGCGGCTTCGCCCCGACCCTGCTGTGCCACGATTGCGGCTGGATCAGCCAGTGCCCGCGCTGCGATGCGCGCATGACCCTGCACCAGCGCTCGGCCGAACTGCGCTGTCACCACTGCGGCCACGCCGAACGCCAACCGCAGAATTGTCCGAGCTGCGCGCGGGTCGATCTGCGCCCAGTCGGCGCCGGCACCGAGCGCGCCGAGGAACGCCTGGCGATCCTCTTCCCCGAGGTGCCGGTGCTGCGCGTCGATCGCGACAGCACCGCGCGCAAGGAAGCGATGAGCCGCCTCTACGACACCGTGCAGCGCGGCGCCCCCTGCATCCTGGTCGGCACCCAGATGCTCGCCAAGGGCCACCATTTCCCCCGGGTCACCCTGGTGGCCATTCTCGACGCCGACGGCGGTCTGTTCTCCGCCGACTTTCGCGCCAGCGAACGCATGGCCCAGCTGATCGTTCAGGTCGCCGGCCGCGCCGGGCGCGCCGAGGAACCGGGGCGAGTGATCATCCAGAGCCACCTGGCCGACCATCCTTTATTGGTACAGCTGACCGAGCAGGGTTACTTCGCCTTCGCCGAGCAGGC
>JBFHKK010000334.1:0-3527 GCA_041595475.1 Pseudomonas sp.
ACAAGGAGCGGGTCATCGAGGCCCTGCAGCAGGCCGCGGAAAAGCTGCGCGACAAGGTGATCATGTAGGGTCCGAAACAACGGACGGCGGCCAGCATCATCGTTGCCGCCGCAAAGCCGAGCAGCCTGCGCCAAGCCCGCGAGTGGCGCGACAGACTGCGCCCAGCGCCCGCCCTACACTGCTGGAAAGCAGCAAAGGGGCAGCGACATGGCAAGCATCGAGTGGGACGACTTTCTGCGCGTCGAGCTGCGCGTAGGCACCATCGTCAGCGCCGAACCGAACGCCCGCGCACGCAAGCCGGCCTGCGCGCTGCGGGTCGACCTCGGCGAACTGGGCGTGAAGACCTCCAGCGCGCAGATCACCGCGCATTATCGTGCCGAGGCGCCGATTGGTCGCCAGGTGCTCTGCGTGTGCAATTTCGCGCCCAAGCGCATCGCCGGCATTCGCTCGGAAATCCTGGTGACCGGAGTCTACGACGCCGACCAGAAGGTCGTCCCGGCCGGCTTCGACAGGCCCCTGGACAATGGCGCGCGCCTGGCATGAGCGAGCGCAAGGCGCTGCTGGCGATTCACCTGGGTGCCCTGCTGTTCGGCCTGTCCGGGATATTCGGCAAGCTGGCCGAGAGCCAGGCGCAGGTCATAGTGGTCGGCCGAGCCCTGTTTGCCGTGCTGGCCCTGGCGCTGTTCGCCCGGTTAGTCGGGCACGCCGGCGCAGTACGCCTCGGCCTTCGGCAACTGGCGGCCCTGGCGCTCGGTGGCCTTCTGCTCGGCTGCCACTGGCTGAGTTTCTTCGCGGCGGTCAACCTGTCCGGAGTGGCCATCGCCACCCTCGGCTTCGCCAGCTTTCCGGCCTTCACCGTGCTTCTGGAAGGCGCGCTCTTTCGCGAGCGCATTCGCCCTGGCGAATACCTGCTGGTGGGACTGGTCTGCCTGGGCCTGGTGCTGGTGACCCCGCGCTTCGATCTGGCCAGCAGCGGCACCGCCGGCCTGCTCTGGGCGATATTGTCCGGATTTCTGTTCGCCCTGCTGTCGCTGCTCAATCGCGCCAGCACCCGCGGCATAACGCCGATTCGGGCGGCGCTGTGGCAGAACCTCTGGGTCCTGGCCTGCTTCACACCCCTGGCCTGGCCACTGCTTGACGATCTGCGCCCGATCGACTGGTTCTGGCTGGCGATGCTCGGGGTCTTCTGCACCGGCCTGGCCCATAGCCTGTTCGTCTCCAGCCTGCGCGTGCTGACCGCGCGGACCACGGCGGTGATCTTCGCCCTGGAGCCGGTCTACGGCATCGCCTTCGCCTGGTGGTTGTTCCACGAGGTGCCCAGCCTGCGCATGCTGGCCGGCGCCGCCCTGATCATCCTGGCGATCTTCGCCTCGGCGCGCCTGGCACGCTGATCAGGCCGGACTGGCGCGCTCGTTGTGGCCCAGGTCGCGCTGCGGATCGATCAGATCGCGCAGCCGCTGCTTGAGCACCTTGGCCTCGGGAAAGCCGCCGTCGGCCTTGCGCTCCCAGATCTGCCGGCCGTCACAGGTGATGCGAAAGACCCCGCCGGTGCCCGGCTCCAGGCTCACCCTGGCAAGATCGTCGGCGAAGGTCGACAACAACTCCTGGGCCAGCCAGGCGGCGCGCAACAGCCACTGGCACTGGCTGCAATAGGTGATCACCACTTCGACTTTGACGGCTGACATAGCGAGACTCTGGACAGGGAAGTGAAGCTTTATCATAGCCTCTGCCCGGCGCCACCCCGAACACCCCGGGCGGCCAGCAGGGTGAGAGCAAAGACCAGCGCCATCAGGGCGAAACTCTGCTGGAAGGCCGACAGTTCCGCCGCGCCGTCGCCGCCCTGCGCGCCGTGCCGCCATTCGAGGAAGAAGGTCAGCAGGTTGACCCCCAGCGCGCCGCCCAACTGGCGCACGAAGGTGATGGCGCCGGCGCCCTCGGCCAGTTCCTCGGGACCCAGCATATCCAGCGAAGCGGTGCTCAGCGCCGGCAGCAACAGGCCCAGGCCGATGCGCCCGATACAGGCCCAGACACAGAGCGCGAGGAAGGACGCGCCAGGCCCGATCAGCGCCAGACCGGCCGCCGACAGGGCGCAGATCAGCAGCCCCAGCCCCAGCAGCAGCGCCGCCGCACAGCGATCGCTCAGCCAGCCGCCGGCGAAGGCGGCCAGGCCCATCAGCACCCCCGTCGGCAATAGCAGCAGGCCGGCGCGCCCGGCCCCGTAGCCCTCGATGGTCTGCAGGTACAGCGGTATCAGGTAGATCGAGCCGTAGAGGCCCATGCCCAGCGTCAGGGCGACCCAACTGGCGTTGCGAAACCCACCATTGCGCCAGAGGCGCAGCGGCAGCAGGGGCGCGGCACTGCTCTGGCTGCGCCGAAAAAAAGCGAGCAAGGCGCACACACCGACCAGCGCCGGCAGCCAGACGCGCGCGGCGCCAGGCGGGAAACGCTGCGCCTCGGCCAGGGCGGCGAGCGTGGCGAACAGCCCGATGCACAACAGCAAGAAGGCGCGAATATCGAGCAAGGGCGTGGCGCGCTCGCGCCGCGAAGGCAACAACCACTGGCCGCCGAGCAAGGCCAGGCCACACATGGGCAGGGGCAACCAGAACACCGCCAGCCAGCCGAAGTGGTCGACCAGGTAGCCCGCTATGCTCGGCCCCAGGGTCGGCGCGATCATCACCCCCAGGCCATAGAGCCCCAGCGCCGCACCGCGCCCGCCGTCGGCGAACACGCGAAAGATCAGCACCACCGCCAGCGGCTGGACGATGCCGGCACACAGGCCCTGGACGATGCGCAGCGCAATCAGCTGCCAGGCCTCCTGTGCCACCAGCGCCAACAGCGAAGCGACGATGAACAGACCCAGACCGAGTTGGGCGGTGCCGCGCGCGCCGAGGCGCGCCTGGGCCCAGGCCGCCAGCAGCAGGCCGCAGGTCATGGCGGCGAGAAACCCGGTGGACAGCCATTGCGCCAGCGGCCGGCCGATGGCGAAGTCGGCCATGATCGCCGGCAAGGCCACGTTGATGCTGGTCGAGGCCAGCACCATGGCCATGCTGCCGATCATCAGCACCGCCAGCAGCCAGGCGCGGTAGCCGGGCCCGAAGCGCACCTGCAGCGCCTGCAGGTCCTGCTGCATCAGCGCTTTTCCAGGTTGCCCAGAATGCGCGCGTGAACCTGCTGACAACGGCGCAGCTCATCCTCGTCGATTCCGGCGAAGACTTCCTGGCGTAGCTGCGCGGAAATGGCCTCGATCTTCTCGATCAGCGGCCGCGCCTGCGGACTCAGGGCGATCTTCTTGGCCCGGCGGTCCTCCGGCACGGCCTGGCGCTGGACCAGCCCCTGAGCCTCCAGGCTGTCGAGCAGGCGTGCCAGGGTCGGCCCCTCGACCCCCACGCTCTGCGCGAGTTCGCGCTGGGTCGGCAGCTCATCGAAACGGCCCAGATGCAGCAGCACCAGCCAGCGCGCCTGGGACAGGCCCAGGTCGACCAGTCGCCGGTCCAGTTCGGCGCGCCAGGCCCGCGACAGTTGGGCGA
>JBFHKK010000335.1:0-3523 GCA_041595475.1 Pseudomonas sp.
CCAGGCGGGCGAACGGCAACTCCACGTCCGCCAGCACCGCCATGGTGTCGGCGGTGCCGGCCGGCGAGGTGATGGCCCGCGAGCTGGTCTTGGGACAGAGCATGCCGTGGGCCGCGACTATGGGCACCACCAGCATGGAGGTGCGGTTGCCGGGAATGCCGCCGATGCAGTGCTTGTCCACCACCGGATGCTCGCGCCAGTCCAGGCGCCGGCCGACCGCGGCCATGGCATCGCTGAGGAAATAGACCTCCTCGCGGTCCAACTCGCCCTGGTTGCAGGCCACCACGAAGGCGGTCAGCTCGATCTTCGAATAGCGGCGCTCGGCGATGTCGCCGACGATCGCCCGAAAGTCCTCGCGGGCCAGGCGCTCGCCGGCGATCTTGCGGTGCAGTGCACCGCTGGAGCTCGGCGGCTCGGCCTGGGACACGCTGGCCGGATGACCGTCGACCACCCCGAGCACGGCGAAGGCATCTTCGGACAAGCCCAGCTCATCGACCGCGACTATGCCGTCGTCGTCCACCACGTTGAGGGTGGCGAGAATCCGCCGGCCGTTGGCGCTGACCTCGACCTTGGCCAGGGCCTGAAAGCCTTCGGCGCGGTATTGCGCGCATTCGCGGTTCAGGTAGGCGACGTTCTCGCGATAGGTATCGATCGCCACGCGGCGCAGCCGCAGGGGTGAGTTCTGCCCGCTCGGGCGCTTGGGGGACTTAGGCTTCATGGGCTTGGCCAATGGGCGAGGGGAATCTCCTATGTACGACGCGCCGCGCAGGCTGCCAAGGCGCACGCGCGACTATCTGCGCTTTCCTTGCGCTGGATCAGTCCGTCCGGCCGTCGCCAGGACCAGGCTGTACAAGAAATCTGTACAGGGATTTGACTTGTACAGGCAAATGCCTATGATGATATAAAGTTGTACAGATAAATCTTCTCGTACAAGTTTATCGCGAGGCCCCGATCATGATTCCGAGCAGCCACACCACCCCGAAGATTCGCGTCGCCATCAGCGCCTGCCTGCTCGGCCAGCAGGTGCGCTACAACGGCGGGCACAAGGAATCGCGTTTGTGCAGCCGGGTGCTCAGCGAGCACTTCGAGTTCGTCCCGCTGTGCCCGGAGGTGGCCATCGGCCTCGGCACCCCGCGCGAGCCAATTCGCCTGATCGGCGATCCGCAGGCGCCGCGGGCGGTCGGCACGGTCGACGCGAGCTGTGATGTCACCGACGACCTGGCCGGCTATGGCGAGCGCATGGCCGCCGAGCTCGACGACATCTGCGGCTACATCTTCATGCAGAAGTCGCCGTCCTGCGGCCTGGAGCGGGTCAAGGTCTATCAGGACCAGGGCCGGCCCAGCGAGCACAGCGGCCAGGGCATCTACGCCGCGGCCTTCTGCGCGCTCCGCCCGGACCTGCCGGTGGAAGAGGACGGCCGCCTCAACGACCCGGTGCTGCGCGAGAATTTCCTGACCCGGGTGTTCGCCTACGCCGAATGGCAGCAATTGCTTCGCGCCGGCTTGACCCGCAAGGGCCTGATCGACTTCCACGCCCGCTACAAGTACCTGCTGATGGCCACCCATCCGCTGCAGTACAAGGCGCTCGGCCGGCTGCTCGGCAACCTCGCCCAGCACGACCTCGACGAGCTGGCGCCGCGCTACTTCAGCCAGTTGATGGCCGCGCTCAAGCAATGCGCCACTCGCCGCACCCACAGCAACGTGCTGCAGCACCTGAGCGGCTACCTGAAGAAGGCCCTGAGCGGCGACGAGAAGCAGGAGATGCAGCAGCTGATCAGCCAGTACCGCGCCGGCATAGTGCCGCTGGTGGTACCCCTGACCCTGCTCAAGCATCACCTGCGCCGCCACCCCGACCGCTATGTGGCACGCCAGGTCTACCTGCAGCCGCATCCGGAAAACCTCAGCCTGCGCAACGCCCTGTGAGTGACGATCGAATGAGCGCCGATTCCCGCGAGCGCGACCCCGACGACGGCTATCGCCAGGCCCTCGGCGAGGGCCTGCTGCCGATCCGCGAAGTAGCGCGCCTGACCGGAGTCAACCCGGTGACCCTGCGCGCCTGGGAACGGCGCTACGGCCTGATAGCCCCGCAGCGCACGGCCAAGGGCCATCGCCTCTATTCGCGCGAGCACGTCGAGCAGATCAAGGCCATCCTCGCCTGGCTCGACCGTGGCGTGGCCGTCAGCCAGGTCAAGGGCCTGCTGCGCAGCGCCGATCGAGCCGGCGCCGAGCAGGGCTCGCAATGGGATGACCGCAGTCAGCAGATGCTCGAGGCCGTCGGCCAGTTGTCCGAACGGTGCCTGGACGACTGCTTCAACCGCGAGTTGGCTCTCTACCCGCCCCAGACCCTCTGCCGGCAACTGCTCCTGCCGCTGCTGGACACCCTGGAGGCACGCTGGCGCGGCCGCTTCGGCGGCGATCTGGAGCGGGTGTTCTTCCACTCCTGGCTGCGCAGCAAGCTGGGCGCGCGCCTCTATCACAACAACCGCCAGCACAGCGGCGAGCCGCTGCTGTTGATCAACATGAGCGAGCTGGCCATGGCACCCGGGCTGTGGCTGACCGCCTGGCTGGCCAGCAGCGCCGACTGCCCGGTGGAGGTCTTCGACTGGCCGGTGCCGGCTGCCGAACTGCCCCTGGCGCTCGAGCGCATCCGCCCCCGTGCCCTGCTGCTCTACGCCAGCCAGAGCCTGACCGGTGCCCAATTGCCGCGCCTGCTCACCGGCCACCAGCGGCCCTGCCTGCTGATCGGCCCGGCGGTGCTTATTCACCACGACGAACTTGAGCAGCTGTGTGGCGAACACGCCGAGCTGAGCCTGGCCGAGGACCCCTTGGCCGCCCTGCGGGCGCTGGCCGATCTCAAACTGCTCGGCACCCCTGCGAATAGGTAGCGCCATGTTGAACATGATCTGGCTGCGCAGCGACCTGCGCGTACACGATAACAGTGCCCTGGCCGCGGCCATGGCCGCCGGCCCGAGCGTGGCGCTCTACCTGCTCAGCCCCGGGCAGTGGCGCGAGCACGACGACGCCGCCTGCAAGGTCGACTTCTGGCTGCGCAATCTGAAAGAGCTGTCCAGCGCCCTGGCAGCCCTCGGGGTGCCCCTGCTGATCCGCCAGGCCGATACCTGGGACCAGGCGCCGGCGCTGATCGCCAAGCTGTGCCGCGAGTTGCAGGTGTCGACGCTGTGGCTCAACGAGGAGTACGGCATCAACGAACAGCGCCGCGACCAGGCCGTGCGACAGGCCCTGGAGAACGCTGGCGTAGACTTCCAGGCCCGGCTCGATCAGCTGCTGTTCAAGCCCGGCAGCATCCTCACCCAGCAAGACCACTACTTCCAGGTCTACAGCCCGTTTCGCAGGCAGTGCCACGAGCGCCTGCACGCCAGCCTGCCGGCACGCCTGGCCAGGCCCAAGGCCCAGGCGCCGCTGGCTATCCAGGCCGACGAGGTGCCCACCAGCGTGCCCGGTTTCGCCACCCCCGGCGAGGATCTGCGCAGGCTCTGGCCGGCCGGCGAGGCGGAGGCGGGCA
>JBFHKK010000336.1:0-3484 GCA_041595475.1 Pseudomonas sp.
GTCGCGCTCGGCCGGCTCACTCAGGCTGCGCGCCAGGGCCTCGCTAAAGGCGCCGTACAGCGCCAGGCCGGCCAGGGCGGCGATCAGCGCGGCGGGAAAGGCGGCGAACAGCGACACCAGGGTGGCGCCGGCGCTGCCCAGCAGCAGGTAGGCCAGGCTGCCGGATAACGCCGCCACATAGCGCCGCTTGGGGTTCTCGTGGGCCTCGCGGCCGGTACAGAGGCTGGCGGTGACCGCCGCCAGGTTCAGGCCGTGGCAGCCAAAGGGCGCCAGCAATGCCCCGCCCACGGCGCTGGCGCCGATCAGCGGGCTGGCCGGGGTTGAGTAGCCGGCATTGCGCAGCACCGCCATGCCCGGCATAAATTGCCCGGTCAGCGCCACCAGCACCAAGGGCAAGGCCAGGTTGAGGGTGGCGGTGAGACTGAACTCGGGGGCGATCCACTGCGGCGTGGCCAGCTCCAGCACCAGCGCCTCGCTGCGCAGCTGGCCACCGAACAGGGTCAGCGCCGCGCCCACGACCAGTACGCCGGCCACCGCATAGCGCGGCGCCATGCGGCGCAGCAGCAGGTAGGTGACGAACATGCTGACGATCAGCACGTGCTGCTCGGGCAGCGCCTTGAATACCTCGATGCCGAAGGCGAACAGAATGCCGGCCTGCAGACCCGCGGCAATCGAGCCGGGCAGTTTGGCGATCAGGCGGTCGAAACTGCCGCTGAGGGCGATCAGCAGCAGGATCAGGTTGGCGATCAGGTAGGCGCCGATGGCCTGGTTCAAACCCAGGCTGGGCAAGGCGCCGACCAGCAGTGCGCTGCCGGGGATCGACCAGGCGATCACCACCGGGGTGCGGTAGCGCAGGCTGAGGACAATGCCCAGCACACCGCTGCCGATGGAAATGGCCCAGACCCAGGACGACAGCAGCGCCTGGCTCAGGCCGGCGCTGTCCGCGGCCTGGAAAATCAGCACCAGCGGCCCGGCATAGGAAATGGTGGTGGCCAGTAACCCGGCCAGCAGTGCGGTCAGGCTGAAATCGTTAAGCAGGGCTTTCATGGTCCCTCGCAAGGTCAGGCTGGCGTCCCTCGCAGGGGACGCTCTTGTTGTAGGGTGCGCCGCGCGCACCGATCAGGCCGCGCATCGTGGACATGGTGCGCACGGCCTAGGCGGCCCCGCGACACCCTACGGAATCGGCGCAAGGCCGAAGGATCACGCACCCTGCAAGGCCCGCGGCCGCGCGCTGCGCTGTTCGGCCTTGGCGCTCGGCGCTTTCTGCAGCACGAAGTCGAACTTCAGGGTGGCGAAGCGCTTGCCGTCGACACCACGGTCACGGGCGGCCGCTTCGTCCTCGACAAACTGGATATCGCCGACCAGGCCGTCGCGGGTGGCGTAGGCGAAGTCGTCCCACAGGTACTTTTCACCGGCCAGGTTGATCTGGGTGGTCAGGTGACGATGACCCGGGGCGGAAATAAAGAAGTGGATATGCGCCGGGCGCTGACCATGGCGACCGAGCAGATCGAGGCATTCCTGGGTCGGGCCGTCCGGGGCGCAGCCATAGCCGCAGGGCACGATGCTGCGCGCGCGGTAGCGGCCCTGGCTGTCGGTGACGATGCGCCGGCGCAGGTTGTAATCGCTCTGGCTCTTGTCGAAGTAGGAGTAGTTGCCCTGGGTGTTGGCATGCCACAGGTCAACCACCGCACCGGCCACAGGCTGGCCCTGGGTGTCGGTGACCACACCGTCGAGGAACATCACGGTGGCCCGATCCAGCTCAGTGCCATCGTCCATCCGCGCTTCGCCTTCGACCACCGGGGCGCCGGCCACATACAGCGGGCCTTCGATGGTGCGCGGGGTGCCGCCGGTCAGGCCGGCCTGGGCGTCCTTGGCATCCTGCAGCACGTCGAGGAAGTGCTCCAGGCCCAGGCCCGGCACCAGCAGGCCGACTTCATTGCGACCGCCCAGGCGGTTGAGGTAATCGACGGTCTTCCAGAATTCGTCTTCGCTGATTTCCAGGTCTTCGATCAGCTTGGCCGCATCATTGATCAGGCGCAGCATGATCTGCTTGACCCGGGGGCTGCCCTGGTCGTTGTTGAGGCCGGCGGCCTCCTTGAACAGGTCTTGCATGGCGGCAGTGTGGCTAACTTTAACGGTCATGATGGTTTACCTCGTTGTTGTTCTGAACAGGATCAACGGTCGTCGCTATGGATCGACGAGGGATGCCGGCACAGCGGCGTGACCTCGATATCCATGTAGGGGAACAGCGGCAGCTGCAGCAGGGTGTCGTGCAGAGCCTCGACGCTGGCCACGTCGAATACGCTGTAGTTGGCGTAGTGCCCGGCAATGCGCCACAGGTGGCGCCAGGTGCCTTCGCGCATCAGGCGCTGGGCCAGTTCCTTCTCTTCGGCCTTGATCTGCGCGGCGCGGGTCGGGTCCATATCGGCCGGCAGTTTTACGGTCATCTTGACGTGGAACAGCATGGGGATTACCTCCGCTTCACTTACGGGCGAAGAACGCCAGGCGCTCTTCGTCCAGGGTCAGGCCCAGGCCCGGGGTACGCGGCACCTGCAAGGCGAAGTCGCGATAGACCGGCGCCTCGGTGACGATTTCTTCGGTCAGCAGCAGCGGGCCGAACAGCTCGGTACCCCAGGTCAGCTGCTTGAGGGTGAGGAAGGCGTGGGCCGAGGCCAGGGTGCCGATGGCGCCTTCGAGCATGGTCCCGCCGTACAGGGCGATACCCGCCGCTTCGGCAATCTGTGCAGTGCGCAGCACGGCGCGCGGCCCGCCGTTCTTGGCGATCTTTAGGGCGAACACCGAGGCTGCGCCGTCGGCGGCCAAGCTAAAGGCGTCTTCCACCGACTCAATGGATTCGTCGGCCATGATCGGTGCCGGGCTGCGCTGATTGAGGCGTACCTGGCCGGCGCGATTGATCCGCGAAATGGGCTGTTCGATCAGGTCGATGCCGTTGTCGCCCAGCACCTGGCAGGCGCGGATGGCCTGGGACTCATCCCAGCCCTGGTTGACGTCGACCCGCACGCTGGCGAGATCGCCGAGCGCACGCTTGATCATGATCACGTGCTTGAGATCGCGCTGCAGCTCGCCGGCGCCGATCTTCAGCTTGAAGATGCGGTGACGGCGCGCCTCCAGCATCTGCTCGGCCTCGGCGATATCCCGCGCGGTGTCACCTGAGGCCAGGGTCCAGGCCACTTCCAGACTGTCGCCCACCCGGCCGCCGAGCAGCTCGCTGACCGGCAGGCCCAGGCGCTTGCCCTGGGCATCGAGCAACGCGCTTTCGATGCCGGACTTGGCAAAGGTATTGCCCTTGGCGATCTTGTCCAGGCGCTGCATGCAGGCGTTGATATTGGTCGCATCCTGATCCAGCAGCGCCGGCGCCAGATGGCTGTCGATATTCTGCTTGATGCTCTCCGGGCTCTCGTTGCCGTAGGCCAGGCCGCCGATGGTGGTGGCCTCGCCGATGCCTTCGATGCCGTCGGCGCAA
>JBFHKK010000337.1:0-3483 GCA_041595475.1 Pseudomonas sp.
CGCGGCCACGGAAGTCGAAGCGCCGGCCGGTTTCCCGGTCCTCGGCACGCAGGCCGACCACCCGCCCCTGCTCGCGCAGCAACTCGATCACCCGCACGCCATTGAGCGCCTCACCGCCTTCGCCGCGCGCCTCACCGAGCACGCGCATGACCAGGCGGGCATCGTCGGTGAGCGCATCGAAGAAGCGCGTGCCGCCGAGCAGGCCGTCTTCCTTGAGGCCCGGGGCCAGGTAGCGCAGCTGCTGCAGCGGGTAATAGAGATGGTTGCGTTTGCCGGCCAGGGCGTCATAGAGCGCCAGCAGACCGCCGAACAGCCGCGGGCCGGGAAAGCCGCCGCGGTAGTGGGCCATCACGAAGCTCAGCGGCTCGACCAGCCCGGGGGCCTCGGCGAGCAGGCGTTGGCGCTCGCGCACCGAGGCGCGGGTCAGGCCGAGCTGGCCCTTGGCGATATAGCGCAGGCCACCATGGACCATCTTCGAGGAGCGGCTGGAGGTGCCCCAGGCGAAATCGCGCTGCTCCAGCAGCAGGCAGCGCCAGCCGCGCCGGGCCGCCTCACGGAGGATGCCGGCGCCGCTGATGCCGCCGCCGATCACGATCAGGTCCCAGTCGCGCGCCGCCAATTCGGGCAGCGCGCCAGCGCGCCAGTCGGCATTCCAGGCTGTCATGCTCAGTCCTCGAGCAGCACGCCCGGGGCCAGGCGTCGCTCCGGATCGAAGTGCACGGCCATGGCACGCAGCGCCGCCATGCCCAACTCGCCCTTCTCCAGCGGCAGGTAGGGCGCGTGATCGCGACCGACGCCATGCTGGTGGCTGATGGTGCCACGGTTCTCGGCGATCACCCGGCTGGCGCTCTGCTTAAGGGTCTGCCAGCGCGCCAGGGCCTGCGCATAGCTGTTGCCCGGGCGGAACACATAGGTGGTGTAGATGCTCGAGCCCTGGCCATAGACATGCGACAGGTGGGTGAACACGTGCACCCGCTCGCCCTCGGCGGCCAGGCCCTCGCGCAGGCTGGCCTCGATCTTGTTCAGCAGGCTGTCGACGTTGCTCCAGTCGGTGGCGGTTTCCAGGGTGTCCACCGCGTAGCCGGCGGCCCAGAGCCCATGGCGCAGGTAGGGAAAGCGGAAGCGGTTCTCGGCCCACTTGTTGCCCAGCAGGGTCCCGCTGAAGACCCCGCCGAAGCCCTTGAGCAGGCGCTTGGCCTGCTTCAGCGACAGGGCGTTCTGCGCCCGCTGGCCGGTGACGCCGAAGGTCAGCATGCACTTGCCCGCGCCGGCGCCACGCAGCGCCAGGTACTTCTCCAGCCAGGCGATCTGCCGCGGATGACCGGCCAGGGCCAGCTGGGTCTCGGTCTCGATGGCATTGGACAGCCGCAGCATCGACAGCGGCACCCGCGCCTGGACCAGGCTGCGGATGCCGGCCAGGGCCTGCTGCCAGCTGGGCATGAACACCGAATAGAAGCGCTCCTGCTCGGCCAGTCGGGTGATGCGCACCTTGACCTCGGAGATGATGCCGAAGCGCCCTTCCGAACCCAGCACCAGTTCGCGCAGATCCGGCCCGGCGGCCGAGGCCGGGAAGCTCGGCAGCTCCAGGGTGCCGGCGTAGGTCTCCAGCCGGCCGCCGGCGAACAACTGCTCGATGCGCCCGTAGCGCAGCGACTGCTGGCCGCTGGAACGGCTGGCCACCCAGCCGCCGAGGGTGGACAGCTCCCAGGACTGCGGGAAGTGGCCCAGGGTGTAGCCGCGGGCGCGCAACTGGCTTTCCACCTGGGGGCCGTTGGCGCCGGGGCCGAAGGTCGCGATCAGGCTGTCTTCGTCGATTTCCAGCAGCTGGTTCATGCGCGCCAGCGACAGGGTCAGCACCGGCTTGGCGCCAGCCAGCGGATTGATGTGCCCGGCCACCGAGGTGCCGCCGCCATAGGGAATCAGGATGGCGTCCTGCTCGCGAGCCCAGCGCAGCAGCTCGCGAATCTGCTCGGCGCTCTCGGGAAAGGCCACCGCATCGGGAAACTGGCCGAAATCGCCGGAGCGCATCGCCAGCCAGTCCGGCAGGCTCTGGCCACGGGCATGGCGCACGCGCTGCTCGGCATCCAGGGACACCAGCGGATGGGCCGGCAGGCGCGAGGCCGGGACCTGGGCCAGCACCTGCTCCAGGCGGGCATCGCTCAGCCGCTGGCCGGGCCCGATCAAGTCGGCGAGAAAGGCCTCGCCATGGTCCGGCAGCTCCACCACCGTCGATTCATCGCCCCAGCCATTCCACCTGCGCATGCGCTTGCCCCCTTGTTATATCGATCGGCATCATTGGCTGCCTATACTAGCCGGCCGCCGCTTGCCGTCACTGTCGAATCCGGACAGGCGCTGTCGCCAATCGAGCCATATAGAAGCCACGCCATGGACAACCTCGGCTACACCTCGGTCCCCGCCCTGCTCAAGTACCTGCGTCACGCCGAACAGCTGGGGCTGGACATCGGGCAGGCGCTGGCGGCGGCCGGGATCGAGGCCGAGCAGCTGCGCGACAACGCCCGGCGCCTGCCCGGCGAGGTCCACGAACGGCTGCTGGAGCACCTGCTGCGGGTGTCCGCCGACCCGCTGTTCGGCCTGCACTCGGCGCGCTATGTACAGCCCGGATCCTGGAGCGTGCTCGGCTACATCGCCATGAACTGCGCCACCCTGGGCGAGGCCATGGGCCGCATCGTGCCCTACGAGAAGCTGGTCGGCGACATGGGCGTGAGCCGCATCGAGCCGGCCGCCGATCACATCAGGCTGATCTGGAGCTGCCGTCACCAGGCCGGGGAAATCCGTCGGCATATGGTCGAGAGCGTGCTGGCCTCCTGGCTGCTCTATGCGCGCTGGATCGCCGATTCCAATCACTCGCCGCGCGAGGTCTGGTTCGAACACCCCCAGCCGGCCGGCAGCGACCTGACCGAGTACCAGGCGCTGTTCGACTGCCCGGTACGCTTCGAGCAGCCCTGCAACGCCCTGATCGTGCCGTTGGAGTATCTGCAGGTGCCGCTGCGCCAGGCCGATGCCAACCTGCTGCGCACCCTGGAGGAGCACGCCCTGACCCTGATGGCCGGGCTGGACGACGACGAGCCGCTGCCGCGGCGAGTGAAGAACGCCCTGCGCCTGCTGCTCAAGGACGGCCTGCCGCGCAAGGAGCGGGTGGCGGAGAAGTTCCACATGACGGTGCGCACCCTGCAGCGCCACCTGCAGCAGGCCGGCACCAGCTACCAGCAGATTCTCGACGAGCTGCGCCAGGAACTGGCCGAGCATTACCTGCTGCGCAGCGACCTGGCAATCCAGGACATCGCCAGTTATCTCGGCTTCAGCGAATCGCGCTCCTTCCACCGCAGCTTCAAGGCCTGGACCGGTAAGACCCCGGGCGAATTCCGCGAGGCCAGACGTGAATCGACCGGCCCCTGAGGGCGGCGGCCGACCTCGAGGCTAGCCGAGCAGTTCGCTCAAGGGAATGAAGCGCAGGCTGTCGCC
>JBFHKK010000338.1:0-3468 GCA_041595475.1 Pseudomonas sp.
GGCAGCGGTAGGCGACCTTGTGCATCAGCACTATGGCGCCGATGTTCAGCCAGGCCATCAGGCCCACCCCGAGATCGCCTAGGCCCCAGGCCAGGTCGGCGGTCTTCACGGTGCCGTAGACGGTGGCGGCGATGATGCCGACCTTCAGCGCCAGGGTCAGCCAGGGCCGATGAATCTTGCGGTTGATGAAGGCGATGTTGGTCTCGGCGATGTAGTAGTAGGCAATGATGGTGGTGAAGGCGAAGAAGAACAGGGCGATGGCCACGAAGTAGGCGCCGAAGCCCGGCAGTACGTTCTCCATGGCCGTCTGTACGTAGCCGGGGCCGGCGGCGATACCGGCGATACCCGTATGCAGGGCCTGGCCGTCCGGACCCTGGACGTTGTACTGGCCGGTGATCAGCAGCATGAAGGCCGTGGCCGAGCAGACGAACAGGGTGTCGACGTAGACGGAGAAGGCCTGCACCAGTCCCTGCTTGGCCGGGTGGCTGACCGCCGCGGCGCTCGAGGCGTGCGGCCCGGTGCCCTGGCCGGCTTCGTTGGAGTAGACCCCGCGTTTCACGCCCCACATGATGGCCAGGCCGAGAATGGCGCCGAAGCCGGCGTCCAGGCCGAAGGCGCTCTTGACGATCAGGGCGACGACGCCGGGCAGCTGGTCGATGTGCAGGCCGATGATCACCAGCGCGACGATGATGTAGCTCAGGGCCATGAAGGGCACGACGATTTCGGCGAAGGTGGCGATGCGCTTGATGCCGCCAAAGATGATCAGGCCGAGCATGACCGCCAGGATGGCCGCGGTGGTGCTGGGCGCCACGCCCATGGCATTGCTCAGGCCGGCGCCGATCGAGTTCGCTTGCACGCCCGGCAGCAGGAGGCCGCAGGCGATCACGGTGACCAGGGCGAAGATCCAGGCATACCACTGCATGCCCAGGCCCTTCTCGATATAGAAGGCCGGCCCGCCACGGTGCTGGCCGTCGATCTCCTCCTTGTAGACCTGGCCCAGGGTCGACTCGATAAAGGCCGAGCTGGCGCCGAGGAAGGCCACCATCCACATCCAGAACACCGCGCCCGGGCCGCCGAAGGTGATGGCGGTGGCGACCCCGGCGATGTTGCCGGTACCGACGCGCCCGGCCAGGGTCATGGTCAGCGCCTGGAAGGAGGAGATGCCGTGGCTGTCGCTGCGCTTGTTGAAGATCAGGCGAAGCATTTCCTTGAAGTGGCGGACCTGGAGGAAGCGGCCGCGCAGAGTGAAGTACAGGCCCACGCCCAGGCACAGGTAGATCAGTGCCGGGCTCCAGACGAGGCCGTTGAGGTAGTTGACCAGTTCAGTCATGGGTGAACGCTCCTTGGGCCGGTGACGGTGGGCTGGCTCTTGTGGAGCACAGGGCCGGTCCGGCGGGGTTGGGGAGTGGTGGAACCGAGGCGCGATGGACGCCGGAACCATTGCAGGCGGGTCCTGTCGCCGGGTCAGGCAGACGGGACGCGAAGGATGAGCAAAAACAGGGCCACTTATCCTGCGCGCCGCCGCGGGGCCCCGGCGCTCGATCCGCCGGCAGAACGGCCGCACAGAGGTCTCCGAACAGATCGTTTATGACGCATATCGATTTGTCCGCCTCGGGCCATTTATGGCCTCGCTTCGGCGCCTGTCGGGCGGGGGTTTCCGACGGTAACGCCGCTGCGCAGCAGCGGAGCGTCGCCGGCCCCAGTTGGTGCTGCGGCGAGCCCTAGAGATCGCCCCACAGATGCTGGGCGACCGCCAGGGCCACCACAGGCGCCGTCTCGGTTCGCAGCACCCGCGGGCCCAGGCGCGCGGTCTGGAAGTCGAAGTCCCTGGCCAGGGCCACCTCGGCCTCGGACAGGCCGCCCTCCGGGCCGATCAGCATCGCCAGCGAGCCCGGACGGGCGTGGCGGGTCCAGGGCTCGGCCAGCGGGTGCAGGACCAGCTTCAGGTCCGCCTCGACCTGGTTCAGCCAGTCGGCCAGCGCCAGCGGCGGATGAATCAATGGCAGCCGCGAACGGCCGCATTGCTCGCAGGCGCTGATCGCCACCTGGCGCCAGTGGGCCAGGCGCTTGTCGGTGCGCTCGTCCTTCAGGCGCACTTCGCAGCGCTCGCTGAGAATCGGGGTGATCTGCTGGGCCCCCAGTTCGGTGGCCTTCTGCACCGCCCAGTCCATGCGCTCGCCGCGCGACAGGCCCTGGCCCAGATGAATCTGCAGCGGCGATTCGGCCAGGCCGTCGAAGCGCTCGCGCAACTCGACCCGCACGCACTTCTTGCCGACTTCGATCAGTTCGCCGAGGAACTCCTGGCCGCTGCCATCGAACAGTTGCACGGCGTCGCCGACCGCATGGCGCAGCACGCGGCCGATGTAGTGGGCTTGGGCTTCCGGCAGGGCCTGTTCGCCCAGCGCCAGGGGTGCATCGACAAAGAAGCGGGATAGACGCATAAGGAGTCACCGGGCCAAAGGGCTGCACATTCTAGCCAGGCGCGCGGCGCGCCGCACCGGCCGGCACGGGCTGAAGGCCGGCTCAGCCCGGATCGCGAAATCCCGGGTAGCGGCCACCGCCGGCGACACTGACGGCGTCGCGGGTGGCGATGTCGATGCCTTCGCTGGCCACCTCGGCGAGGAAGTCGATCTGCTCCGGGGTGATCACGTAGGGCGGCAGTAAGTACACCACGCTGCCCAGCGGGCGCAGCAAGGCGCCGCGCTGCAGGGCGTGCTGGAAGACCTTGAGGCCGCGGCGCTCCTGCCAGGGGTAGGGGGTCTTGCTGGCCTTGTCCTGGACCATCTCGATGGCCAGGACCATGCCGGTCTGGCGCACCTCGGCGACATGGGGGTGATCGGCCAGGTGGGCGGTGGCGCTGGCCATGCGCGCGGCCAAGGTCTTGTTGGCCTCGATCACCTGGTCCTGCTCGAAGATGTCCAGGGTGGCCAGGGCCGCGGCGCAGGCCAGGGGGTTGCCGGTGTAGCTGTGCGAGTGGAGGAAGGCGCGCAGGGTCGAGTAGTCGTCGTAGAAGGCCTGGTAGATGGTGTCGGTGGTCAGGCAGGCGGCGAGCGGCAGGTAGCCGCCGGTCAGGGCCTTGGACAGGCAGAGGAAGTCCGGGCGGATGCCGGCCTGTTCGCAAGCGAACATCGTCCCGCTGCGGCCGAAGCCGACGGCGATCTCGTCATGGATCAGGTGCACGCCGTAGCGGTCGCAGGCTTCGCGCAGCAGCTTGAGGTAGATCGGGTGGTACATGCGCATGCCGCCGGCGCCCTGGATCAGCGGCTCGACTATCACCGCGGCGACCTCCTGGTGGTGCTCGGCCAGGCACTGCTCCATGTGGCCGAACATGGCCCGCGAGTGTTCCTCCCAGCCCATCCCCTCGGGGCGGTAGAAACAGTCCGGGCTGGGCACCTTGAGGGTGTCGAGCAGCAATGCCTTGTAGGTGTCGGTGAACAGCGCCACGTCGCCGACCGACATCGCCGCCAC
>JBFHKK010000339.1:0-3467 GCA_041595475.1 Pseudomonas sp.
AGTGACCGGCGCCGGCGACACCGTCGGCCGGCACCCGGCCATCCCGGTGACCCCCAAGCAGATCGCCGACGCCGCCATCGAAGCGGCCAAGGCCGGCGCCACCGTGGCCCACTGCCATGTGCGCGACCCCAAGACCGGCAAGCCTAGCCGCGATGTCGAGCTGTACCGCGAGGTGGTCGAGCGCATCCGCGAGAGCGACACCGACGTCATAATCAACCTGACCGCCGGCATGGGCGGCGACCTGGAAATTGGCCCGGGCGAGCAGCCCCTGGAGTTCGGCGCCGGCACCGACCTGGTCGGCCCGCTGACCCGCCTGGCCCATATCGAGGCCCTGCGTCCGGAGATCTGCACCCTGGACTGCGGCACCCTGAACTTCGGCGACGGCGACTACATCTACGTCTCCACCCCGGCCATGCTCCGCGCCGGCGCCAAGCGCATCACCGAGCTGGGGGTGAAGGCCGAGCTGGAAATCTTCGACACCGGCCACCTGTGGTTCGCCAAGCAGATGCTCAAGGAAGGCCTGCTGGACGACCCGCTGTTCCAGATCTGCCTGGGCATCCCCTGGGGCGCGCCGGCCGACACCACCAGCATGAAGGCCATGGCCGACAACCTGCCGGCGGGCGCCAACTGGGCCGGCTTCGGCATCGGCCGCCTGCAGATGCCGATGGTCGCCCAGGCCATGCTGCTGGGTGGCCACGTGCGCGTGGGCCTGGAAGACAACATCTGGCTGGACAAGGGCGTCTACGCCAGCAACGGCCAGCTGGTCGAGCGCGCCATCGAGATCATCCAGCGCCTCGGCGGCCGCGCCCTGACCCCGGCCGAGGGCCGCGCCAAGATGAACCTCAAGCCGCGCGGCTGAGGCACAGCTGCTCTCCAGAGGCCCGGATCGATTTCGGGCCAACTCGAATAGCCAGTCCCGGACGTGGTCCGGGCAACCTGCGGGAATCATCATGGCCTTTGTCACTGAACTGAAAACCTTCGCCGCCCTCGGCACCGGCGTCATCGGCGCCGGCTGGATCGCCCGCGCCCTGGCCCATGGCCTCGAGGTGGTGGCCTGGGACCCGGCGCCCGGCGCCGAAGACGCGCTGCGCGCGCGCATCGCCAACGCCTGGCCGGCCCTGGAGCAGAAGGGCGTGGCGTCAGGCGCCTCGCCGCAGCGACTGCGCTTCGTCGCCACCATCGAGGAGTGCGTCAAGGACGCCGACTTCATCCAGGAGAGCGCCCCCGAGCGCCTGGACCTCAAGTGCGAGCTGCACGCCAAGATCAGCGCCGCCGCGCGCCCCGAGGTGATCATCGGCTCGAGCACCTCGGGCCTGCTGCCCAGCGAGTTCTACGAAGGTGCCACGTATCCCGAGCGTTGCCTGGTCGGCCACCCGTTCAACCCGGTCTACCTGCTGCCGCTGGTGGAAGTGGTCGGCGGCCAGCACACCGCGCCGGCGGCCGTGCAGGCGGCGATCGAGATCTACAGCGCACTGGGCATGCGCCCGCTGCACGTGCGCAAGGAGGTGCCGGGCTTTATCGCCGACCGCCTGCTCGAGGCGCTGTGGCGCGAGTCGCTGCACCTGGTCAACGACGGCGTGGCCACCACCGGCGAGATCGACGACGCGATCCGCTTCGGCGCCGGCCTGCGCTGGTCGTTCATGGGCAGTTTCCTGACCTACACCCTGGCGGGCGGCAACGCCGGCATGCGCCACTTCATGTCGCAGTTCGGCCCGGCCCTGAAGCTGCCCTGGACCTACCTGGAGGCCCCGGAGCTGACCGACCAGCTGATCGACAGCGTGGTCGAGGGCACCGCGGTTCAGCAGGGCGAGCGCAGCATCGCCGAGCTGGAGCGCTACCGCGACGACTGCCTGATGGCGGTGATGGACGCGATCAAGGCGACCAAGGCCAAGCACGGCTTCGATTTCGCCGATTGAGACCCGCCGCCGCTGCGGCCGCCGGGCGCTGTGTCCGGCCGCCGCTGGCGCCACTGCCGAGGAGGAGCCGCCGATGCGCCTCACGCCCTATCGCACCGCCATCCAGCCCGAGTGGGTGGACTACAACGGCCATCTGCGCGATGCCTTCTATCTGCTGATCTTCAGCTACGCCACCGATGCCCTGATGGATCGACTGGGCCTGGACGAGACCGGGCGTGCCCGCAGCGGCCACACCCTATATACCCTCGAATGCCACCTGAACTACCTGGCCGAGATCAAGCTCGGTGCCGAGGTCGAGGTGCGTACCCAGCTGCTGGGCCATGACCGCAAGCGCCTGCATATCCACCACGGCCTCTACTACCCGGGGAATGCCGAACTGCTCGCCGCCAGCGAGCAGATGCTGATCAACATCGCCAGCGCCAGTGGCCGCTCGGCGCCCTTCGACGCCCAGGTACAGCCGCGGGTGCTGGCCCTGGCCGAGGCCCAGCAGGGCCTGGCCATGCCGGCGCATGTCGGCCGCGTCATCGGCCTGCCTGTGGCCAGGGGTTAGGGCCCGCATCGCGGGTCAGGATGGCCCCGAGCCTTTGGCCTGGCCCAACTGCTCGGGGCGGTCAGGGGCCGTGGCGCAGCAGCATCAGGGGGCGGAAAGCACGAAGGGGAGCCATGGGCTCCCCTTCAAGGTTTTTTAGCGTGCTTTGTTTTTGTTGTTGAACCTGTTGTTGTTCTTGTTCCGGTTCCACATCGCTGGCGTCGATCCCAGTCGGGGTCGAAGGCAAACGTATTTTTTTGGACTCTGCTGCGCTCATCGTCACCCAGTGAGCCGACCTGCCAACCGCTACCTCAAGGTAGTTTTATTGTTTTCAGCCTGGTCGCGGGGGTGACCCCGAATGGGGCAGCCTCTCCAAAAAAATCTGTTTGCGGCGTCTCTGTCTGTTGTTTTTGTTTGAGCAGAGTCGAGCGTTTTTTCTGTCGTTCTTGTTCTTGTTGTGCCTGAATAAAAGCATTTGCTGTGCCAATAAGTATAAACACAATAAAAACAATGGCTTATGAGGGTTATGTGGGCGCGGTTCAGGCGCCGTTCGGCGACTATGTGGCTGTGCTACCCGGATTCGTTACCCTGCCTTGTCGCCCTGGGTAACATCGGTGTCGCATGGGCGCACCCACCGGTGCGCTCGAGTTGCGTAAAAAAGCCCCTTGCCCGCTCATGCGGACACGGGGCTCCTGGCGCTGTCGGGCGTTACAGCTTGTTCAGTGCGACGTTGTCGACGAACAGCGACTGACCTTTCTGGGTGCCCAGCACCACCAGCTCGATGCGGCGGTAGGTGCCGGCCGGCAGTTGGATGTCCCGCTGCAGTTTGCTCCAGGTACCGCAAAGGGTCTGCTTCTTGCCGAGCGACAGGCGCCGGCCGCGGCCGTTGCTGTCTTCCAGATACAGATAGGCGTAGGCCACCGCTTTGACACTGCTGCTGCGACCGACTGTAACATCGGCACTGAAGCGATAGCGCTGGCCGGTCTGGACGTTGCCGAGCAGGCTGACGCTGGCGCCGGAGC
>JBFHKK010000340.1:0-3466 GCA_041595475.1 Pseudomonas sp.
GCGCAGCAGCCCGGTTACCACGCGTTGCTGGCGGCGAGCTACCAGCAGAGCGAGCAGTGGTCGCAGAGCGCCGCCCTGTATCGCCAGTTGCTCGAGTTGGCACCGGCCCAGGCCACCTGGCAGTTGGGCCTGGCCATCGCCCTCGAACAACAGGACCGGCCGGCCGAGGCCGGCCGCCACTATCGCCTGGCCCTGCAGGGGGCCGGCCTGGATGACAGCGCCCGGCAGTTCGCCCGTGAGCGCGCCGCCGCCTTGGGAGAGTCACGATGAATCAGGCCGACGCCAACCCGCGCAAGATCCGCCTCGGCGACCTGTTGATCGAGGCCGGTCTGCTTAGCGACGCGCAGCTGCAGCGCGCCCTGCAGGAGCAGAAGCGCACCGGCGCCAAGCTCGGCCGCACCGTGGTCGATCTGGGCTTCGTCGATGAAGTGCGCCTGCTCACCGCCTTGTCCGAGCAGCTGCGCATTCCCTTTATCGATCTCAAGCACTTCAAGCTCGATCCGCAGCTGGTGCAGAGCCTGCCCGAGGCCGTGGCCCGGCGCTTCAGGGTGATACTGCTGGCGCGCGAGGGCGGCGGTCTGCTGGTCGGCATGTCCGACCCGCTGGACCTGTTCGCCCTCGACGAGCTGACCCGTATCCTCAAGACCTCGGTGCATACCGCGGTGGTGCGCGAGGCCGAGCTGCTCGCCGCCCTGGACACCCTGTACCGGCGCAGCAGCGAGATCGCCTCGCTGGCCGGCGAACTGGAAGGCGAGCTCAAGGACAGCGACTTCGACCTGTCCAAGCTGGGCGCCGACAACCAGTCCGACGCGCCTGTGGTGCGTCTGCTGCAGACCCTGTTCGAAGATGCCGTGCAGATGAAGGCCTCGGACATCCACATCGAGCCGGACGAGGGCCTGGTGCGCATCCGCCAGCGCATCGACGGCGTGCTCAACGAGCAGGTGATGAAGGAGGCGCGGGTCGCCTCGGCGCTGGTCATGCGCCTGAAGATCATGTCCGGCCTGGATATCTCCGAGAAACGCCTGCCCCAGGACGGCCGCTTCAATATCCGGGTGAAGAACCGCAACGTCGACGTGCGCGTCTCGACCATGCCGGTGCAGTACGGCGAATCGGTGGTCATGCGTCTGCTCGACCAGAGCGCCGGGGTCGCTAACCTCGACACCAGCGGCATGCCGGCGGACATGCTGGTGCGTTTCCGTCGCCTGCTGCAGCGGCCGTTCGGTCTGGTGCTGGTCACCGGCCCCACCGGCTCGGGCAAGACCACCACCCTCTATGCCGGGCTCAGCGAGCTGAACTCGCCGGAAAAGAAGATCATCACCGTCGAGGACCCGGTCGAATACCGCCTGCCGCGGATCAACCAGGTGCAGGTCAACAGCAAGATCGATCTGACCTTCGCCCGGGTGCTACGCGCCGCCCTGCGCCAGGACCCGGACATCGTCCTGGTCGGCGAGATGCGCGATCAGGAGACCGCCGAGATCGGCCTGCGCGCCGCCCTCACCGGTCACCTGGTGCTCTCCACCCTGCACACCAACGATGCCCTGACCTCGGCCATGCGCCTGGTCGACATGGGCGCCGAGCCCTTCCTGGTGGCCACCGCCCTCAACGCCGTGCTGGCCCAGCGCCTGGTGCGCCGGGTCTGCGAGAACTGCATGGAGGAGCATGAGCCCGAGCCGCGCCAGCGCTTCTGGCTGGAGGCGCTCTACGCCGCCAGCCTGGTCGGTCGCCGCTTCAAGCGCGGGGTCGGCTGCCACCAGTGCCATAACACCGGCTATGCCGGACGCCTGGGCGTCTACGAGTTGCTGGAGATGAACGAGGCGATGATCGCCGCGCTGCGCCGCGGTGACCCCCAGGCCTTCGCCGAGGCGGCCAAGGCCAACCCCGACTACCGGCCACTGGCCGCCTGCGCCCTGGACTATGCCCTGGCCGGGGTGACCAGCGTCGACGAGGTGCTCAAGCTGTGCGCCACCCTGACCGACGAGGTCGCCCAGTGATGCGCGGCCAGACTCCTGAGCGGCGGCTGCGGCCATGAGCCAGTTCCGCTTCACCGGACGCGACGCCCAGGGCGCCAAGGTCAGCGGCAGCCGCGCCAGCGCCTCGGCCGAGAGCCTGGCCGGCGAGTTGCTGGCCGAGCGCATCACGCCCTTGACCATAGTCGCCGAAGCCGAGCGCGGGCAGGGCGATGGTCTGGCGCAGCTGCGCGAGCGGCTGCGGCGCAAGCACGTCGATCTCGACGAGCTCATCATCCTCTGCCGGCAGATGTACAGCCTGAACAAGGCCGGGGTGCCGATCATCCGCGCCATCGGCGGCCTGGCCGAATCCCATCGCAACCCCTTCCTGCGCGAGGTGTTGCAGGAAGTGCGCGCCGATCTGGAGGGCGGCATGAGCATGGCGGTGGCGCTCAATGCCCACCCCAAGGTGTTCAGCACCCTGTTCGTCAGCATGATCAGCGTCGGCGAGAACACCGGCCAGCTCGACCAGGCCTTCCGCCAACTGGCCAGCTACCTGGAGCTGGAGCGCGAGACGCGCAAGCGGATCAAGCAGGCGACCCGCTACCCGCTGTTCGTGCTCGGTGCCATGGCAGTGGCCCTGGTGGTGATCAACCTGTTCGTGATCCCGGCCTTCGCCAAGGTGTTCGCCCAGTTCAAGGCCGAGCTGCCGCTGCCGACACAGATACTGATCGGCACCTCGCAGTTCTTCCAGGATTACTGGTGGCTGCTGGCGGCCCTCTTCGGCGGAGGTCTGTATGCCTTCTTCAAGTGGATCGACACCGCGCCCGGCGCCCTGCACTGGGATCGCATCAAGCTGCGCCTGCCGATCGTCGGCGGCATCTTCGAGCGCATCGCCCTGGCCCGCTTCACCCGCACCTTCGCCATGATGTATCGCGCCGGCGTGCCGCTGCTGCAGACCCTGTCGATCAACAGCGCCAGCGTCGGCAACCGTCATATCGGCCGGGCCATCCTCGGCATGCGCGAGGGCATCGAGCGCGGCGAGGCGCTGACCCGCACGGCCTCGGCCAGCGGCCTGTTCACCCCGCTGGTGCTGCAGATGATGGCGGTCGGCGAGGAAACCGGCGCCCTCGACGATCTGTTCGTCGAGGTGGCCGATTTCTACGAGCAGGAGGTCGACTACGACCTCAAGCAGCTGGCCGATTCGATCGAGCCGATCCTGATCGTGGCCATGGGCGCCATGGTGCTGGTGCTGGCCCTCGGCGTCTTCCTGCCGATGTGGGAGCTGGCCTCGGCGGCCAAGGGGGGCGGATGATCCGGCATCAGACGACGACGCCTGCGGCGCGCGGCTTCACCCTGCTGGAGCTGGTGGTGGTGATCGCCGTCATCAGCGTGCTGGCCGCCGCGCTCCTGCCGCGCATGCTGGATTTTGCCCAGGACGCCCACCGGGCCTCGGTCCAGGCCAGCGCCGGCGCCCTGGCCTCGGCGGTGACCCTGGTGCGCAGCCAGTACGAGCTCAA
>JBFHKK010000341.1:0-3462 GCA_041595475.1 Pseudomonas sp.
ACGCCCGGCGCGCCGCCTGCGCCTGGCTGCAACCCAGACAACCCGTCAGCTACGGAAAAACCTTATGGCCACCACCGGCACCCTTTACATCGTTTCCGCCCCCTCCGGCGCCGGCAAGACCAGCCTGGTCAAGGCCCTGATCGACAGCGAGCCGCTGATCCGCGTCTCGGTCTCCCATACCACCCGCGCCATGCGCCCCGGCGAAGTGGACGGGGTCAACTACCACTTCGTCAGCCATGAGCAGTTCCACGCCATGATCGACAAGAGCGAGTTCCTCGAGCACGCCCAGGTCTTCGGCAACCTCTACGGCACTTCCCAGACCTGGGTCGAGCAGACCCTGGCGCAGGGCTTCGATCTGATCCTCGAGATCGACTGGCAAGGCGCCCAGCAGGTACGCCGCCTGATGCCCCAGGCCAAGTCGATCTTCATCCTGCCGCCGACCCAGGAAGCCCTGCGCCATCGCCTGACCAACCGCGGCCAGGACAACGGCGAGATCATCGAGCAGCGCATGCGCGAGGCGGTCAGCGAAATGAGCCATTACGTCGAATACGACTATTTGCTGATCAACGACGATTTCGCCCACGCCCTGAGCGATCTGAAAGCCATCTTTCGCGCCAACCAGTTGCTGCAGACCCAGCAGCAGCAGCGCCACAGCGGCCTGCTCAGCGAACTGCTGGGCTGACGGCGGGCCCATTCCGCTAAAACAGTGCTTCCCTTAACGCGGGTGGTTTTTTAGACTATTCAGTCCGCTCGCCCATTTGGGCCCAGCCCCCATCTGCATTAGCCACGAGGAACACCATGGCCCGCGTTACCGTCGAAGACTGCCTGGACAACGTTGATAACCGCTTCGAGCTGGTCATGCTCGCCACCAAGCGCTCGCGCCAGCTCGCCACCGGTGGCAAGGAGCCGAAAGTGGCCTGGGAAAACGACAAGCCGACCGTGGTCGCCCTGCGTGAAATCGCCGCCGGCCTGGTCGACTACGACGTCATCGCCCAAGACGAAATCGTCGAAGAAGAGCCGCTGTTCGCCGCCTTCGAGGACGAGGCCAACGAGCCTCTGTAACACCCATGCCAGGTCGAGGTGAGGCGGCACCGGAACAGAGCGTTCGGCAGGGGTGCGCCCGATGCCGAGCATAGACAGCCTGGCCGAGCGACTCTCGACCTACCTCGATAGCGATCAGGTCAACCTGGTCCGCCGAGCCTACTTCTACGCCGAGCAGGCCCACGACGGCCAGCGCCGGCGCAGCGGCGAGGCCTATGTCACCCACCCGCTGGCGGTGGCGGGCATCCTCGCCGACATGCACATGGACCACCAGAGCCTGATGGCGGCCATGCTCCACGATGTCATCGAAGACACCGGCATCGCCAAGGAAGCCCTCGACAGCCAGTTCGGCGAGACGGTGGCCGAACTGGTCGACGGGGTCAGCAAGCTGACCCAGATGAATTTCGAGACCAAGGCCGAGGCCCAGGCCGAGAATTTCCAGAAGATGGCCATGGCCATGGCCCGCGATATCCGCGTGATCCTGGTCAAGCTGGCCGACCGCCTGCACAACATGCGCACCCTGGAAGTGCTCTCCGGCGAGAAACGCCGGCGCATCGCCAAGGAAACCCTGGAGATCTACGCGCCCATCGCCAATCGCCTGGGCATGCACAGCCTGCGCGTGGAGTTCGAGGACCTGGGCTTCAAGGCCATGCATCCGATGCGCGCCGCGCGCATCCGTGCGGCGGTCAAACGCGCGCGCGGCAACCGCAAGGAGATCGTCAACAAGATCGAGGAGTCGCTGGTTCACTGCCTGGCCCGCGAGGGCCTGGAAGGTCAGGTGATCGGCCGCGAGAAACACCTCTACAGCATCTACCAGAAGATGCGCGGCAAGCGCCGGGCCTTCAACGAGATCATGGACGTCTACGCCTTTCGCATCGTGGTCGACAAGGTCGATACCTGCTACCGCGTGCTCGGCGCCGTGCACAATCTGTACAAGCCGCTGCCCGGGCGCTTCAAGGACTACATCGCGATTCCCAAGGCCAACGGCTACCAGTCGCTGCACACCACACTGTTCGGCATGCACGGGGTACCCATCGAGATCCAGATCCGCACCCGCGAGATGGAGGAGATGGCCAACAACGGCATCGCCGCCCACTGGCTGTACAAGTCCAGCGAGGAGCAGCCCAAGGGCACCCACGCCCGCGCCCGGCAGTGGGTCAAGGGCGTGCTGGAGATGCAGCAGCGCGCCGGCAACTCGCTGGAATTCATCGAGAGCGTGAAGATCGACCTGTTCCCCGACGAGGTCTATGTGTTCACGCCCAAGGGTCGCATCATGGAGCTGCCCAAGGGTTCCACCGCGGTCGACTTCGCCTACGCGGTGCACACCGACGTCGGCAACACCTGCATCGCCTGCCGCATCAATCGCCGCCTGGCGCCGCTGTCCGAGCCGCTGCAGAGCGGTTCGACCGTGGAGATCGTCAGCGCTCCGGGGGCCCGGCCGAACCCGGCCTGGCTCAACTTCGTGGTCACCGGCAAGGCGCGCACCCACATCCGCCATGCCCTCAAGCTGCAGCGTCGCTCCGAATCCATCAGCCTCGGCGAGCGCCTGCTGAACAAGGTCTTGGCCGGTTTCGGCAGCCACCTCGACAAACTCTCGGCCGAGCGCATCAAGACGGTGCTCGGCGAATACGGCATGGAGGTCATCGAAGACCTGCTCGAGGACATCGGCCTGGGCAACCGCATGGCCTACGTGGTGGCGCGTCGGCTGCTGGCCGAGGGTGATGACCAGCAGCCCAATGCCGAAGGGCCGCTGGCGATCCGCGGCACCGAGGGCCTGGTGCTGAGCTACGCCAGGTGCTGCACGCCGATCCCCGGGGACCCCATCGTCGGCCATCTGTCGGCCGGCAAGGGCATGGTGGTGCACCTGGAGAACTGCCGCAATATCGGTGAGGTTCGGCACAATCCGGAGAAGTGCATCCAGCTGTCCTGGGCCAAGGACGTCACCGGCGAGTTCAATGTCGAGCTGCGCATCGAACTGGAGCACCAGCGCGGCCTGATCGCCCTGCTGGCCAGCACCGTCAACGCCGCCGACGGCAATATCGAGAAGATCAGCATGGACGAGCGCGATGGCCGCATCAGCGTGATCCAGCTGGTGGTCAGCGTGCATGACCGCGTGCACCTGGCGCGGGTGATCAAGAAACTGCGCGCGCTCAAGGGCGTTGTGCGCATCACCCGGGTACGCACCTGAGGCGCCGGGCGCGACTAGCCGGTCGAGTCCTGCCCCGCGGTACTTTGACAGCATCGCCGGCTTCGCCCACCCTACCCAGCCGCTCCCGCCGCATCGCCCAGCGGTTCGGCACACCGAGCCAAATAGCCCCAAGGAGTTTCCATGAGCAAGAGCGTCATCAGCAGCGACCAGGCCCCCGCCGCCATCGGCACCTATTCCCAGGCGATCAAGGCCGGCAACACCGTCTACCTGTC
>JBFHKK010000342.1:0-3443 GCA_041595475.1 Pseudomonas sp.
CCGCGCCCAGACCGAGCCGGCGGTGGTGGTCGCGGCGGCCAAGCAGTCCATGGCCGTGCATGTGCGCGCCATGCTCGGCTTCCACGCCCAGGGCGTGGCCACCTTCGACTACGGCAACAACATCCGTCAGATGGCCCTGGAGGAGGGCGTGGAGAACGCCTTCGACTTCCCCGGTTTCGTCCCGGCCTATATCCGCCCGCTTTTCTGCCGCGGCGTCGGTCCCTTCCGCTGGGTCGCCCTGTCCGGCGACCCCGAGGACATCTACAAGACCGACGCCAAGGTCAAACAGCTGATTCCCGACGATGCCCATCTGCACCGCTGGCTGGACATGGCCCGCGCGCGCATTCGCTTCCAGGGCCTGCCGGCGCGCATCTGCTGGGTCGGCCTGGGGCAACGGGCCAGGCTCGGTCTGGCCTTCAACGAGATGGTGCGCAGTGGCGAGCTGGCGGCGCCGCTGGTGATCGGCCGCGACCACCTGGATTCCGGCTCGGTGGCCAGCCCCAACCGCGAGACCGAGGCCATGCGCGACGGCTCCGATGCGGTGTCCGACTGGCCGCTGCTCAACGCCCTGCTCAACACCGCCAGCGGCGCCACCTGGGTCTCGCTGCACCATGGTGGCGGCGTCGGCATGGGCTTCTCCCAGCATGCCGGCATGGTAATCGTCTGTGATGGCAGCGACGCCGCAGCGCAACGCATCGCCCGGGTGCTGCACAACGACCCGGCCAGCGGGGTGATGCGCCACGCCGATGCCGGCTATCCGGAGGCCATCGCCTGCGCCCGCGAGCAGGGGCTGCAGCTGCCGATGATCGAGCCATGAACAGGCTGGAGCTGATTCCCGGTCGGCTGGGCCTGGCCGAGCTGCGCCAGGCGCACCAGGCGCCCCTCCACCTGAGCCTGGAGGCGAGCGCCGCCGCGGCCATAGACGCCAGCGTCGCCTGCGTGCAGCAGGTGCTGGCCGAAGGGCGCAGCGTCTATGGCATCAACACCGGTTTCGGCCGGCTGGCCCAGACCCGTATCGCCCGCGCCGACCTGCAGAGCCTGCAGCGCTCGCTGCTGCTGTCCCACGCCGCCGGCGTCGGCCCGCCGCTGGACGACGATCTGGTGCGGCTGATCCTGCTGCTCAAGATCAACGGCCTGGCGCGCGGCTACTCAGGCATCCGCCGCGAGTTGATCGAAGCGCTGATCGCCCTGCTCAATGCCGAGGTCTACCCCGATATCCCGCTCAAGGGCTCGGTCGGCGCCAGCGGCGACCTGGCACCCCTGGCCCATCTGTCGTTGCTGCTGCTCGGCGAGGGCCGGGCGCGCCACCAGGGCCAGTGGCTGCCGGCGCTCGAGGCGCTGGCGGTGGCCGGCCTGACGCCCCTGAGCCTGGCGGCCAAGGAAGGCCTGGCCCTGCTCAACGGCACCCAGGTGTCCTGCGCCTATGCCCTGCGCGGGCTGTTCGCCGCCGAGGACCTGTTCGCCGCGGCAGTGGTCTGCGGCAGCCTCAGCGTCGAGGCTATGCTCGCCTCGCGGGTGCCCTTCGATGCGCGCATCCAGGCCGCCCGCGGCCAGCTCGGGCAGATGGACGCGGCTGCGGCCTACCGCGAGCTGCTCGGGCCGAGCAGCGAAATCTCCCGTTCCCACGCCCAGTGCGACAAGGTCCAGGATCCCTATTCGCTGCGCTGCCAGCCGCAGGTCATGGGCGCCTGCCTGACCCAGTTGCGCCAGGCGGCCGAGGTGCTGGCCATCGAGGCCAACGCGGCATCGGACAACCCCCTGGTGTTCGCCGAGGCCGGCGAGATCCTCTCCGGTGGCAACTTCCACGCCGAGCCGGTGGCCCTGGCCGCCGACAACCTGGCCCTGGCCCTGGCCGAGATCGGCGCCCTGAGCGAGCGGCGCATCGCCCTGATGATGGATGCGCAACTGTCGCAGTTGCCGCCGTTTCTGGTGGCCGGCGGCGGGGTCAACTCCGGCTTCATGATCGCCCAGGTCACCGCCGCCGCCCTGGCCAGCGAGAACAAGGCCCTGGCCCATCCGCACAGCGTCGACAGCCTGCCGACCTCGGCCAACCAGGAGGACCATGTGTCCATGGCACCGGCCGCCGGCAAGCGCCTCTGGGAGATGGCCGACAATGTGCGCGGCATACTCGCGGTCGAATGGCTGAGCGCCTGCCAGGGCCTGGACCTGCGCCGGGGCCTGAAGACCTCGGCCAAGCTGGAGCAGGCCCGCCGCCTGCTGCGCGAGCGGGTGCCCTACTACCAGCAGGATCGCTTCTTCGCCCCGGACATTGCCGCGGCCAGCGAGCTCCTGGCCTCGCGCTGCCTGAGCGCACTGCTGCCGGCGCAGCTGCTGCCGAGTCTGTGACCGTGCGCCTGGCCCCGGGAGATCGCCGATGACCCGTATGTGGTTGAACTGTCACGCCGCCACCCTGGCCGGCGGCCGCTACTCGATCATCGAGGATGCCGCCCTGGTCACCCGTGGGCCTTTGATCGACTGGATAGGCCCACGCCGCGAACGGCCGGCCGCAGAGTATGCCGAGACCACCGATCTGGGCGGCGCCTGGCTGACCCCGGGGCTGGTCGACTGCCACACCCACCTGGTGTTCGCCGGCGAGCGCAGCGGCGAGTTCGCGCGGCGCCTGCAGGGCGCCAGCTACGCCGAGATCGCCGCCGCCGGCGGCGGCATCGCCAGCACCGTGCGCGCCACCCGCGCGGCCAGCGAGGAGGCGCTGCTGGCCGCCGCCCTGCCGCGGGCGCGGCAACGGATGCGCGAGGGAGTGACCTGCCTGGAGGTCAAGTCCGGCTACGGCCTGGACCTGCACAGCGAACGCAAGATGCTGCGCGTGGTGCGGCGGCTCGGCCAGTTGCTGCCGATCACGCTGCGCGCCACCTGCCTGGCGGCCCATGCCCTGCCGCCGGAGTTCGCCGGCCGCAGCGATGCCTATATCGCCCACATCTGCGACGAGTTGCTGCCGACGCTGGCGGGCGAAGGCCTGGTCGATGCGGTGGACGCCTATTGCGAGCAGCTGGGCTTTTCCCCCGAACAGGTCGAGCGGCTGTTCGTCACCGCCGGCGAGCTGGGCCTGCCGGTCAAGCTGCATGCCGAACAGTTTTCGGCCCAGCACGGCGCCAGTCTGGCGGCGCGCTACCGGGCACTGTCGGCCGACCACCTGGAATACATCGACGAGGCCGACGTGCAGGCCATGGCCGAGGCCGGCACAGTGGCGGTGCTGCTGCCCGGCGCCTTCTACTGCCTGTGCGAGAGCCGCCGGCCGCCGATCGAGCTGCTGCGCCGCCACGGCGTGGCCATGGCCCTGGCCAGCGACCTCAACCCCGGCACCTCGCCGGTGTTGTCGCTGCGCCTGATGCTCAACATGGCCTGCACCCTGTTCGGCTTGACTGCGGAGGAAGCCCTGGCCGGGGTGACTCGGCACGGCGCACGGGCCCTGGGCCTGGGCGAGC
>JBFHKK010000343.1:0-3437 GCA_041595475.1 Pseudomonas sp.
ATTCAGTTCGGCACCATCCTTGGCCGCCATCGCGGCGCGCAGGTTCTTTAGATGGACCGGCGCTTCGTCGAGGTATATGCCGATCAACTCGTCGAGCACAGCGGTACTGCCTTCCTCGTCGAGGGCGCGGATATAGCTGCCATCGACCTTGAGGTAGGCCAGGCCGAGCTTGGCCAGGTTGCCGATCATGCTGAAGCGGCCGCCGAAGTGCTGCAGGCCGAGGGCAAAACCCAGATCGCGCAGGTGCTGGTTGAGCGCCTCGAGGGCGGCCGGCTCGGGCAATTGATCCTCGTCCAGCTCCAGGCTCAGGCGCGGGCCCAGATGGCGATACTGGGTGAGCAGGTCGTAGAGCCGGGCCAGCGCCTGGGGATCACGTACGGTGCTGCCGGACAGGCTCAGTGCCAGCTGCTGGTCATGCCCCTCCAGCTGCTTGAGCACCCGTTCGAGCATCGCCAGGTCGAGCCGGGCGGTCCAGCCGAAACGCTCCAGCCAGGGCAGGAAACGGCCGGCCGGCAGTGCCTCGCCCTGATCGTCCAACAAACGCGCCAGCACCTTGTGGTGCAGCACCCGGGCGGGCTCGGCGGCGCTGACCACCGGCTGGAAATACAGCTGCAGGCGGCCCTGCGCCAGGGCACTGTCAAGCAGGCGCTGCCAGCTCTGGCGCTCGTCGGCGGCCGGGCGCTGACCGTCGCGATCGCTGCAGGCCCAGTGTTGCAGAGTCTGGCTGCTGGCCTGGGCGAGCGCGGCATCCAGCGCCCGGTACAAAGCGGCCGACTCATCGCCGGGGGCGAAGGCGGTGATGCCGATGTGGGCCAGGGGCCGCTGGCCGCCGGCCTCGGTTTGCTGCAGGTCAGCCAGGGCGGCGCAGAGGTTCTCGGCCAGTTGCTCGGCATCGTCACGGTCGAGCCCGGCGGCCATGATGACGAACTCGCCGCCGCGGTTGCGCGCCAGCAGATGCCCGGACTGGCAGAACTGCTGCAACTGCCGTGCAACCTGAACGATCAACTGGTCGGTGCGCTGGCCACCCAGGCGCTGGTTCAGCTCGGCCAGATCATTGACCCTGACCAGGAACAGGAAGCCGCTGCTGGCCTGCTCCTCGACGACCAGGCGGGTCTGCAGCTGGGCATCGAAATAGCGCCGATTGGCCAGCCCGGTCAGGCTGTCCTGATAGGCCTCGGCATGCAGCTGCTCGCTGCGCGCGGCCTGCTCGGCGAACAGCGCCTTGAGCTTTTCCACCATCTGGTTCATGGCCTTGACCACCCGGCGGAACTCCGGGGTCTTGGGCAACTCGGGCAGGCTGAGGAATTCACGCCGGGCGATGGCATTGGATTGGGCGACCATGTCATCGAGCGGGCGCAACTGGCGCTTGAGCAGCAGCACCCCAAGGCAGACGCAGAGCAGGCCGCTCAACGCCAGCCACAGCAGACTGCCCAGGGCGCTCTGCCAGAGCTTGCCGATGGCGAACAACGGATGGCTGACCACCTCCACCCGCGCCGCCTGGCGCCAGCCGTCGCTGACGATGGCATCGCCCTTGGCCGCCTGCAGATTGACCAGGGCGGCGAACCAGTCCGGCGCCTGCGGTACCACCGGTACCCCGCTGCGCTCGACCAGCACCTCGCCGCTCATGGGCTCGAGCACGCGGATGCTCTCGAAATAGCCGCTGTCGAAGATCGAGCTGACCATCAGCTCGATCATCGGCAGGTCATTGACGTGGGGCGCCAGCGACAGGCCCAGGGCGGTGGCCGCATCCTGAGCATGGGAGCGCAGCTGGTTGATCTGCTGCTCGCGCGAACTCTCCACGCTGACCAGAAAGCTGCCGGCGAAATTCACCAGCAGCAGCACGCAGATGGCGATCAACAGTTGCTTGAACAAGGACATGCAGCTCTCCTGACGGGCCCGGCCTAGGGGAAGCCTTCGGCCCGCATTTTCCGTAAAAGGTCTTGCCAGCGCGACAGGCGCTTGCTGTCTCCCACCTGCTTGCCGCCGCCGGCGCCCGGCAGCCACAAGCCCTCGGCATTGAACGCATACACCGGCAGCAGATCGCTGCGCCGGCCGGCCGGCTCGATGGCGTCGATCAGGTTGTCCAGCACCAGGGGCTCGGCATTGGGCTGGGTGTAATAGGTGAGCACCATATGTGCCTGATTCAGGCGCAGCGCCTTGACGTAGGTGATGCGCAGCTTGTCGCTGGGCACGCCGAGCTGGCGCAGGCTGAAATACTTGGCCAGGGCGAAATCCTCGCAATCGCCGGCGCCCTTGTGCAGGGCCTCGACCGGCGTGGCCCAGTAGTCCTTGACCCGCCAGAGGTCGATGTCGTCGCGAAAGCGCAGGCGCAGATTGAAGAAGCGATTGACCGCCTTGAGCTGCTCGAGCTCGGCCTTGCCGGATTCCTCCTGCAGCAGGCGCTGCCAGTCATCCAGGCGCCGCCGCGCCTCGAGCGAAGGGCCGTACAGCTGCTCGGCGCGCTTGCCGATCAGGGCGAAATCCCACTCGGCGGAAAAGCCATAGCCGGCCAGCAGCGCGGCCGCCAGACAAGCGAATGCCAGCAACCCGCGATAGATGCGCTGAACCCTGCGACGGCCGCTGTGCAAACCGAGATATCCCCCAGATCCCCTCGCCGGCCATGGTGCGTGGCGCCGGGGAAAAACACAATCGACGGATGCCCGGCCCAAGGCCGGCGCGGCGACGCCCCATCACGCCGCACGCGACGCCTGGCGCGCACCACCCGGGTGCATAAATTGCCACGACAACGGGGCTCAAGCCGCATGTGGCGCCCGCTTCCCGGGGCGGCGCGGCAGTTGGCACGATGCTCGCTTAACCTTGAGCGTGCAGGAACGACCCGTCACCGCCTCGGCCGACGGGACAGCGGCACCACAATTTGCAATGGACGACTAGGGTTCCGGCTCGCCTGCGAGTGACTGGTCCGAGAGTTGTCGACCTCCAGCGAGGTTACACGGCGGGATAAAAGCCCGGGAGAACGCGCCCCTGAAAGCGGGGCTGCCGTGCCGCTCCTGCCCGCCTTTTAATCGAACTGGAGGTTCCCATGCGCAAGCCCCGTCTGTTCGCTCTACTGGTCGCTGGTCTCAGCGCCGCCCTCGCCCTGCCTTCGGTGGCGGCGCAAAAAGACCATTTCAGCGTCTGCTGGACCATCTATGCCGGCTGGATGCCCTGGGAATACGGCGGCGCCAGCGGCATCGTCGACAAATGGGCGAAGAAATACGGCATCGACATCGAGGTGGTGCAGATCAACGACTACGTCGAGTCGATCAACCAGTACAGCGCCGGCCAGTTCGATGGCTGCACCATGACCAATATGGATGCCCTGACCATTCCGGCCGCCGGCGGTATCGACTCCACCGCCCTGATCATCGGCGACTTCTCCAACGGCAACGACGGCGTCGTGCTCAAGGGCGAGGGCAAGACCCTGGCCGACCTCAAGG
>JBFHKK010000344.1:0-3407 GCA_041595475.1 Pseudomonas sp.
GGCGCCACGCACTTCCACGCCTTCCTTTAGCGACTTCTCCAGGTGCAGACCGGCAGCCCGGCCGAACACCACCAGGTCGAGCAGCGAATTGCCGCCCAGACGGTTGGCACCGTGCACCGATACGCAAGCCACTTCACCGACGGCGAACAGACCTTCGATGATCTTGTCGTTGCCGTTGGCGTCCTGGGTGATGGCCTGACCATGGATATTGGTCGGTACGCCACCCATCATGTAATGGCAGGTCGGGATGACCGGCACCGGCGCGACCACCGGGTCGACGTGGGCGAAGGTCTTGGACAGTTCGCAGATACCCGGCAGGCGGCTGTGCAGCACCTCCTCGCCGAGGTGGTCGAGCTTGAGCAGCACGTGATCCTTGTCCGGACCGCAGCCGTTGCCGGCGATGACTTCCTTGACCATGGAGCGGGCGACCACGTCGCGGCCGGCCAGATCCTTGGCGTTGGGCGCGTAGCGCTCCATGAAGCGCTCGCCATGGGCATTGATCAGATAACCGCCCTCGCCGCGGCAACCCTCGGTCACCAGCACGCCGGCGCCGGCGATGCCGGTCGGGTGGAACTGCCACATCTCGATATCCTGCACCGGCACACCGGCGCGCAGGGCCATGCCCACGCCGTCACCGGTGTTGATCAGCGCATTGGTGGTCGAGGCGTAGATACGCCCGGCGCCGCCGGTGGCCAGGACCACGGCCTTGGAGCGGATGTAGACGGTCTCGCCGGTCTCGATGCAGATGGCGATGATGCCGACGATGGCGCCGTCCTGGTTCTTCACCAGATCGACCGCGTACCACTCGTTGAGGAACGAGGTGCCGGCCTTGAGGTTGGCCTGATACAGGGTGTGCAGCAGGGCGTGGCCGGTACGGTCGGCCGCCGCGCAGGTGCGCGCAGCCTGGGTCGGATTATCCGGCCCCTTGGACTGGCCACCGAACGGACGCTGGTAGATGCGTCCCTGTTCGGTACGGGAGAACGGCAGGCCCATGTGCTCGAGCTCAAAAACGGCTTCCGGACCAACGGAACACATGTACTCGATGGCGTCCTGGTCACCGATGTAGTCGGAGCCCTTGACGGTGTCGTACATGTGCCAGCGCCAGTCGTCGTTCGGATCGGCCGAGGCGATGGCACAGGTGATGCCGCCCTGGGCGGACACGGTGTGCGAGCGGGTCGGGAAGACCTTGGTCACCACCGCCGTCTTGTGGCCGCCCTGGGCCAACTGCAGCGCGGCGCGCATGCCGGCACCGCCACCCCCGACGATGATGGCGTCATAAGAAAGAGTACGAATGCTAGTCATGGATCAGATACCCCAGAGAATCTGCACGCCCCAGACGAAGAACGCGAACATGGCGATGCCACACGCGGCCTGGAAGAGAAAACGCACGGCAGTCGCCCACTTGCCCAGCGCCATCGGCGTCAGGTAATCGGTGGAGATGGTCCACATGCCGACCCAGGCATGCACGCCCAGGGCCACCAGCGCCAGCAGACTGAAGATGCGCATCGCGCCATTGGAGAACAGGGCATGCCACTGGGCATAACCCAGGTCGGGGTTGATCACCACGAAACCCAACAGGAACAGCGTGTAAGCCGCAAGAACGACCGCCGATACGCGTTGCGCCATCCAGTCATAGAGGCCCGAACGCGAGAAATTCGTGACGTTGGTTACCATATCCACACCCCCAGCAGCAGGATCACGACCGCCGAAACGGCGATGACGATTTGCGAGCCCAGCTTGCCGCCTTCCAGCGTCTCACCGACACCCATGTCCATGATCAAGTGGCGCACACCGGCCACCAGGTGGTACAGCAGAGCGGACAGCAGACCCCAGATCACGAACTTGGCCAGCGGACTGGTCAGACACTCTTTCACCTGGGCGAAGCCCTCCTCGGAACTCAGCGACTTGTCGAGCCCGAACAGCAGCACGGCAATGCCGAGAAAGAGGATGACGCCGGAGATACGGTGAAGAATGGACGTGTAAGCGGTGACTGGAAGCTTGATGGTCCTAAGGTCTAGGTTTACAGGTCGTTGGCTATTCACGGCTTTTTTATCACACTGAGAGCCCCTAACGAGCAGGGCTAAGTTGTCGGGAAGTGCACTGGTCAGGTACCCATCACCCAAGGAGTGACAACCGCCAGAATGTGGGCGCAAAGCCTGTGGCGGTCGGGCGCAGAGTATAAACAGTTAGGTTACTAATGACAACGCGGGACCCGGCAGCGAAACGCGCATTGCTCGGCTCGGAAAAATGACGTAATCGGCGCGCTTGGGGCCCGGCAAAACCGTCTCAAACCCTTCTATTGCCTGGGTTTTCGCAAATTGACTTTCGAATTTATCTCTCTATAGTGATGCGGGCCCTGCGTGGGGGGCTGTCAGATGATTTCAAGCATAACTAGGAGGCCACAGATGGCTGACAAAAAAGCGCAGTTGATCATCGAGGGCGCTGCCCCCGTCGAGCTGCCTGTTTTAACCGGCACCGTTGGTCCCGATGTAATCGATGTGCGGGGCCTGACCGCCGAAGGCCGCTTCACCTTTGATCCTGGCTTTATGTCGACTGCCTCGTGCGAGTCGAAGATCACCTACATCGATGGCGAGCAGGGCATCCTGCTGCATCGCGGCTACCCCATCGAGCAACTGGCCGAGCATTCCGACTACCTGGAAACCTGCTACCTGCTGCTCAACGGCGAGCTGCCCACGGTCGAGCAGAAGGCCAAGTTCGTCAGCACCATCAAGAACCACACCATGGTGCACGAGCAGCTGAAGAACTTCTTCAACGGCTTCCGCCGCGACGCCCATCCGATGGCCATCATGTGTGGCGTGGTCGGCGCCCTTTCGGCCTTCTACCACGACTCGCTGGACATCAATAATCCGCAGCATCGCGACATCTCGGCCATGCGCCTGGTGGCCAAGATGCCGACCCTGGCGGCCATGGTCTACAAGTACTCCATGGGCCAGCCCATGATGTACCCGCGCAACGACCTGACCTACGCGGAAAACTTCCTGCACATGATGTTCAACACCCCGTGCGAGATCAAACCGATCAGCCCGGTGCTGGCCAAGGCCATGGACAGGATCTTCATCCTCCACGCCGATCATGAGCAGAACGCCTCCACTTCCACCGTGCGCCTGGCCGGCTCCTCCGGGGCCAACCCCTTCGCCTGCATCGCCGCCGGCATCGCCGCGCTCTGGGGCCCGGCCCACGGCGGCGCCAACGAAGCGGTGCTGAGCATGCTGGACGAAATCGGCAGCGTCGAGAACATCGAGAAGTTCATCGCCAAGGCCAAGGACAAGAACGACCCGTTCAAGCTGATGGGCTTCGGCCATCGCGTCTACAAGAACCGCGACCCGCGCGCCACCGTGATGAAGCAGACCTGCGACGAAGTGCTGGCCGAACTGGGCATCACCAAC
>JBFHKK010000345.1:0-3404 GCA_041595475.1 Pseudomonas sp.
GCCGCTGCGCAGCCTGCTGACCCTGCTCGGAGTGGCCATCGGCATCGCCGCGGTGGCGCTGCTGACTGCCATCGGCGAGGGCCTGCGCCAGTACGTGCTGGACAACTTCTCGCAGTTCGGCACGCGCATAGTCGCAGTCTTTCCCGGCAAGACCCAGACCGGCGGCATCGGCGGCATCCTCAGCAGCGTGCGCCCGCTGAGCCTGGCCGATGCCGAGGCCCTCGGCGGCCTGGCCCATGTCGAGGCGGTGGTGCCGCTGATCCAGGGCACCGGCGATATCCAGTTCGGCGCCCTGAGCCGGCGCACCGACATCATCGGCGGCGGCCACCAGCTGGCCGCGGCCTGGCGCTTTCGCCTGGCCCTGGGCCAGTTCCTGCCGCCGGCGCGCAGCGGCCGCTCGCCGCCCTACGCGGTGCTCGGCCACAAGCTGCGCGGCGAGCTGTTCGGCGCGGCCAACCCCCTGGGCCAACGCATTCGCGTCGGCGGCACGCGCTTCACTGTGATCGGGGTGATGGAGGAGAAGGGCCAGCTGCTCGGCTTCGATCTGGACGACATCGCCTACATCCCGGTGGACTGGGCCCAGCGCCTGTTCAACCGCGAGGGGCTGATGGAGATCGACGTGGTGTTCAACGCCGGCACCGGCTCGGCGCAGCTGGCCGAGCGCATCCGCCGGCTGCTGATCGAGCGCCATGGCGAGGAGGACTTCAGCCTGATCACCCAGGACGACATGCTCGCCAGCCTCAACCGCATCCTTGGCACCCTGACCATCGCCATAGGCGCATTGGGCGGCATCTCGCTGCTGGTCGGTGCGGTCGGCATCCTCACCATCATGACCACCACGGTCAGCGAGCGCACCGCCGAGATCGGTCTGCTGCGCGCCCTGGGCGCCAGTGGCCGGCAGGTGCTGGGGCTGTTCCTGGCCGAGGCGGCGCTGCTGTCGCTGGCCGGCGGCGTCCTCGGCCTGCTGCTGATGGGCCTGCTGTTGCTGGCCCTGCACCTGGCGGTGCCCGAGTTGCCGCTGCACCTGGCGCCGGGCTTTCTCTTGCTGGCGCTGCTGCTGGCGACCGCCATCGGCCTGCTCGCCGGCATCGCCCCGGCACGCCGGGCCGCGCGCCTGCCGCCGGTGGAGGCGCTGCGCAGCGAGTGAGCGGGACGGCGCTACGGCCGACCGCCGTGGCGAATGCCGATCGCAGACAAGGCATAGTAAATCTGACGTAACAACAAATCGGCATTCTGCTTCATCAACATTACAAAACCCCGTGTTGCAGCCCCTTCCGAAATAGAAAAGTCTCCAGGTTTCAGACGCTTATATCGATGGCGCAGTTCTTGCGAAAGTCTCATCCGAATGTCGGGTGCAAGAAGCGAACGGTTTCTTGGGGTTTGCAGGCTGAGGTGTTTGCATCGTCTTGCGCAGTACCGACATAGCCCATGAGCATCATGCGGAGCTCGGTCATGAAAAACTCAGCTGTTTCATACGTGAGGCAGGCGCTTTGCCTCCTCGTGGTTGTACTGTCCCCCCTTGCCTTTATTCCAGGCGATCTGTTGCTGGCGGCGCCGCAAGAGGGCCAGGCGCGATTCGACAGGCAGCATCCTCAGGTCCGCGCCGCCATCGAGGCGCAGCAATGGCATGTCGGGCATTTGATGTCGACGCCGGGCGTCGTCGGTACCGGGGTCGGCATCGGAGCGGACGCCATGCCCGTGATCAAGATCTACACGCAACGGGCAGGGGTGCCCGAGCTGCCCAGCAATCTGTCCGGCATTCCGGTCGAGGTCGAAGCGATCGGCCGGGTGGTCGCGCTGTTCAGCAATGAGTACGAGCCCACGGCCAGGTTCGCTCGCCCGGTGCCCATCGGCATCTCCACGGGCCACCCGGATATCAGCGCCGGAACCATCGGTGCTCGGGTTAAGGATGCTGTCGAGAATCTCTATGCGCTCAGTAATAACCACGTTTACGCGGACATTAACCTCGCCAAGAAATGGGATAGCGTCGTCCAGCCCGGCAGCTACGATGGAGGCCGTCTGCCGGAAGATGAAATCGGCAGGCTCGCCGACTTTGTCAGGATCGACTTCGATGGCGGTAACAACATTGTCGACGCGGCCATAGCGCTCACCGATTCGAGCCTGCTGGGCACCAGCACCCTTCCCGGCGGTTACGGCCAGCCCAGCAGCGCGACGCGAAGCGCCTACCTCGATCAGGCCGTGCAGAAATGCGGGCGCACCACGGGCTGTACCTCGGGCTACGTCTCGGACATCAGCGTGACACTGAATGTCTGCTACGAGGGGACGATTTTCGTCTGCAGCAAGTACGCACGCTTCGTCGACCAAATCGGCATCAGCCCCGGAACCTTCAGCTCCAGCGGCGACTCCGGCGCGCTGATCGTCAGCAATGATGCGGCCAAAAATCCGGTGGCACTGCTCTTCGCCGGCAGTTCCAGCCGGACCTTTGGCAACCCGATCGACGCGGTCCTGTCCAGTTTGAACGTGACCATCGACGGCCATTCGGATAGCACCGACCCCGGCAACGAGGAGCCGGCCGATTTCGCGCTGATGGCAACGGGTTACAAGGTCAAGGGACGGCACAGGGCGGATCTGGAGTGGAGCGGGGCCCCCAGCGATCCGCTGAAGATCCAGCGCGATGGCGTGACCATCGCCACCACCTCGAACAGCGGTCTTTATACCGATTACATCGACAGAAGAGGCACCGGCAGCTACAGCTACAGGGTTTGCGAGGCGGACTTTTCCAGCTGCTCGAATGAAGTCAGGGTGGTCTTCTGAGCATCAGTAGCAGGGCCAGGCGCCGCGGGCTCGCCGATCCGGATTGCCCGCGACGGGTCTGGCGAGCGGCCCCTGTTCCCAGGCCAGTAGCTGGAGCAGGCATGGCCGAGGCTAAATAGAACAGGGCGGCCACTGCCGCCCTGTTTGCGCGTGCGCAGACGCGTTCCTCCCTGTCGCTGCAGCCATCACCGCTCCTGTGGCGGCCCTACTTGTTTACCGCGCCATGCACTTCCCACACGCTGAGCGTGCCCTTGCCCAGCGCTGCGCTGGCATCCCAGGCGCCGCTGCCGTCGACGACTTGACCATTTTTGGTCAGTTGCGCCCAGGCCTCGATGGTGTGGGAGCCCGAGCCGATGTTCTGCTTGAGGAAGTTGAAGGTGCTGGCCTGGGTGGTATCCAGGATCAGGCCGATCTCTTCGTCGGTCAGGGTGCATTCATCGAAGGACACCACGCCGTCGCCGCTCAGGTCGGTGCAGTCCAATACGCCGCCGAGCTTGGCCCAGAGGGTCTGCGAGCGCCGGTCGAAGGTGACGCTGCCGGGGTCGGCCTCGACGCCATCGACCAGGACCTTCATCTTGATCTCGGCATCCGCGGTGGAGGTGCTCTTGCTGCCGCCCTTGCTCTGGACC
>JBFHKK010000346.1:0-3402 GCA_041595475.1 Pseudomonas sp.
CAACAGACCGCGCGCCTCGGCGGGGCGGAAATGCGCGGCGCTGAGCTCGGTGTCGCCGCTGCCGTGCTGCCTGAGCAGTTCGCGGCAATCGCGCGGATACAGGCGCCGGCCAGTGCCCGGATCGAGCAGGTGGTCGGCGCCTGGCACCTTCAGCAATAGGCCGGCGGGAAAGTCGATCGGCTGCAGGGGAATGGCCAGGCGCCGCGTCAGCTCCAGGGCGATCAGCGCCAAAGCCAGGGGCAGGCCGCGGCGGCGCTTCAGCACCTGGTGCAGCAGGGCGTCCCGGGGCTCGGCAGCGCTGGCCACTTCGACGAAACCGAGGTCGGCCAGCCGGCGCAGCAGCGGCTGCGCCAAGGCTGCCGCCGGCAGGGCGGGCAGGGCGGCCGCCACCTGCTGCTGCAGCTCGCCGAGGGCCGCCAGCACGGCGCCCGGCCGCAGCCCGGCATCATGCTCGGCGGCCAGCCATAGGGCCGCCTCGAACAGGGCGGCCGGTTCACGCTCGAGACACGCCAGACAGGATTCGCGCGGGCCCATGATCACCTCCGTGACTCCTGCGGTTTAGCCGCTTGTCGGCGCCGCGTCCAGTCGCCGTGCGCATGGCCGCTGGGCGCCCCGGCGCCTCGGGGCAGCCTGCCTATACTGGCTGTAACGACGCGGCGCGGTCGGGCTCGCGCCAAGCCCCCCTGCAGTACAAGGAGCTACAGCATGTTCGCCATGATGGAAGCCGACCGGCTCGAGACGCTGCACTTCATCCAGGACCCGGCCAGCGGCCTGAAGGCCGTGATCGCCATCCACAGCACCCGTCTCGGCCCGGCCCTGGGCGGCTGCCGCTACCTGAGTTACCCCGACGAGCAGAGCGCGATCCGCGACGCCATGCGTCTGGCCCACAGCATGAGCTACAAGGCCGCGCTGGCCGGCCTCAAGCTCGGCGGCGGCAAGGCGGTGATCATCCGCCCGCCCCATCTGCCCAACCGCGGCGCCCTGTTCGAGGCCTTCGGTCGCTTTATCGAGAGCCTCGGCGGGCGTTACATCACCGCCGTGGACAGCGGCACCTCCAGCGCCGACATGGATTGCATCGCCCAGCACACCCGCCACGTCACCAGTACCAGCAGCGAGGGCGATCCCTCGCCGCATACCGCCATGGGGGTGTTCGCCGGGATTCGCGCCACCGCCCGGGCGCGCCTGGGCAGTGACGATCTGCAGGGCCTCAAGGTGGCCATCCAGGGCCTGGGCCATGTCGGCTATCCGCTGGCCGAGCAACTGCAGGCGGTCGGTGCCGAGCTGCTGGTCAGCGACCTGGATGCCGGCCGGGTGCAGCTGGCGGTGGAGCAGCTCGGCGCCCAGCCGGTCAGTCGCGACGCGCTGCTGAGCACGCCCTGCGACATACTGGCGCCCTGCGGCCTGGGCGGCGTGCTCGATGCCGATAGCGTCGGCCAGCTGCGCTGCGCGGCGGTGGCCGGGGCGGCCAACAACCAGCTGGCCAACCTGGCCGCCGCCGACACCCTGCAGGCCCGCGGCATTCTCTACGCCCCCGATTACGTGATCAATTCCGGCGGCCTGATCTTCGTCGCCCACCGCCATCATGGCGAGAGCCTGGCGACCATCACCGGCGGCATAACCCAGATCGGCCGGCGCCTGAGCGATATCTACGCCGAGGCCGAGGCCGAGCAGCGTTCGCCGGCGCGCATCGCCGAGCAGATGGCCGAGCGCCTGCTCTATCCCGTTTGAGGCGCCGCCGCGCAGCCCAGGAGTGCTTGCATGAACGAGTCTCTGCACCTGCCCTATACCCGCTACCTGGGCCCCGACGGCCGGCCCCTCGGCGCCTTGCCGGACTGGGCAGGCGACACAGAACTGCTCTGCCGGCTGTACCGGCAGATGCTGCTGACCCGCCTGTTCGACCAGAAGGCGGTAGCCCTGCAGCGCACCGGGCGCATCGGCACCTATGCGCCGACCATCGGCCAGGAGGCCATAGGCGTGGCCATAGGCGCGGCCATGCGCGCCGACGACGTGCTGGTGCCCTATTACCGCGACACCGCCGCGCAGCTGATGCGCGGGGTGAAGATGGAGGAGATCCTGCTCTACTGGGGCGGCGACGAGCGCGGCAGCGCCTACGCCGATCCGGCGGCGGCCGAGGACTTTCCCATGAGCGTGCCCATCGCCACCCAGGCTCTGCACGCCTGCGGCGTGGCCACGGCGATCAAGATCCGCGGCCAGCACCGCGCGGTGCTCACCACCTGCGGCGACGGCGCCACCAGCAAGGGCGACTTTCTCGAGGCGCTGAACGTCGCCGGCGCCTGGCAGCTGCCGGTGGTCTTCGTGGTCAACAACAACCAGTGGGCCATCTCGGTGCCGCGGCGCCTCCAGTGCGGCGCCCCGACCCTGGCGCAGAAGGCGGTCGGCGCCGGCTTTCACGGCGAGCAGGTCGACGGCAACGACCTGATCGCCCTCCATGACCGCCTGCACTGGGCCCTGGAGCGGGCCCGCCAGGGCAAGGGGCCGGCGCTGCTCGAATGCCTGAGCTACCGCCTGGGCGACCACACCACCGCCGACGATGCCAGCCGCTATCGTCCCGACGAGGAGGTCAAGCGCGCCTGGCAGGAGGAGCCGGTCAAGCGCCTGCGCCAGTACCTGCTCGACCAGGGCGCCTGGGACGAGCGCCGCGAGCAGGCCCTGGTCGGCGACTGCCAGCAACTGGTGCAAGCGGCCGTGGAGGCCTTCGAGGCGGCCGGCGTGCAGCCGCTCGATGCGGTCTTCGATCACGTCTACGCGCGCTGGCCCGCGGCCCTGGCCGAGCAGCGCGAGATGCTCCACGAACGCGCCGCGCGGCGCCAGGAGGGCGTTGATGAGTGAGGCCAAGCTGAGCCTGGTCGAGGCGGTCAATCGGGCCCTGCACCGGGCCATGAGCGAGGACGACAACGTGGTGCTGCTGGGCGAGGACATCGGCGTCAACGGCGGGGTGTTCCGCGCCACTGCCGGGCTACGCGAGGCCTTCGGCCACAAGCGGGTGATCGACACCCCGCTGGCCGAAACCATGATCGCCGGCCTGGCGGTGGGCATGGCCGCCCAGGGCCTCAAGCCGGTGATGGAGATTCAGTTCATGGGCTTCATCTACCCGGCCCTGGATCAGCTGGTGTCCCACGCCAGTCGCCTGCGCAACCGCACCCGCGGCCGCCTGAGCTGCCCCATGGTGCTGCGCACGCCCATGGGCGCGGGCATTCGCGCGCCCGAGCACCACAGCGAGAGCACCGAGGCGATGTTCGCCCAGATCCCCGGTTTGCGGGTGGTGATCCCTTCGTCGCCGGCACGCGCCTACGGCCTGCTGCTGGCGGCGATCGACGATCCCGATCCGGTGATCTTCCTCGAGCCGACCCGACTCTACCGGATGAACCCGCAGGCGCTGGC
>JBFHKK010000347.1:0-3401 GCA_041595475.1 Pseudomonas sp.
CCAGGCTCATGGCAGCCACTCCGGCAGCGGCGCCAGCCAGGCCCAGGCGCCGCCGGCCACGGCCAGCGTCAGGCCGGCGGCCGTCAGGCTCCACGCCCGCCAGCGCGGCTGGCGCAGGAACGGCTGGGCACCCTCGGTATCGGCCTGGGCGCGGCGCACGTGGCGCACGCCGACCCGCCGCCGGCCCTCGCCGTAGGCGGCCATCAGCGCCTTGTGCGCGAGTATGTTGAGCAGCCGCGGGATGCCGCCACTGCCCTGCACCAGGCGCCGCACCGCGGCCGCGGCGAACAGCGCGCGACCGTGATAACCGGCCAGGGTCAGACGCTCGCTCAGATAGCGGGCGGCGTCGGTGACATCCAGCGGCCGCAGGCGGTAGGAAAAGGTGATGCGCTGGCGCAACTGGCGAAAGGCGTGCTGCTCAAGAATGCTGTCCAGCTCCGGCTGGCCGAACAACACCACCTGCAACAGCTTGCTCCGCTCGGTCTCCAGGTTGGTCAGCAGGCGCAGGGCCTCGAGGGTTTCCAGCGGCAGCATCTGCGCCTCGTCGATCAAGAGCACGCAACTCTTGCCGGCCCCGGCCAGCTCGATCAGCCGCCGCTGCAGGGCATCGAGCAGGCGCTCGGCCTCCAGTTGATCGACGCCCTCGACGCCCAGCTCGCGGGCCAGGGCGCGGTTCAGCCCCTCGGGGCTGAGCCCCGGGTTGGGCAGGTAGGCCGCTTGATAGGGGCCCTGCTCCAGTTCGTTGAGCAAGGCGCGGCACAGCAGCGTCTTGCCGGTGCCCACCTCGCCGCTGACCTTGATGAAGCCTTCGCCTTCGGCCAGGGCCACGCGCAGCAGGTTCAGGCAGGCCTGATGGGGCGCCAACTGCACCAGAAAATCGGTGTTGGGCGTCAGCGCGAATGGCTTCTCGTGCAGGCCGTAGAAGGCGTAGTACATCGACCTACCTCAGCGCCTTGAAGTCCTGCGCGCTGCGGCGCAGCTCCTCCAGCCAGGTCTCCTCGGCCACCACCTGGGGCCGCATGAGGATCACCAGCTCGCTCTTGCTCAGGGCCTTGCGCTGCTGCTTGAACAGGTTGCCCAGCAACGGCAGGCGCCCGACCCAGGGAATCGAGGCATCGAGGTTGTCGTTGCTGTTCTGCAGCAGGCCGCCAATCACCACCACCTGGCCGCTGCGCGCGCGCACTATGGAGTCGGACTGGCGGGTGGTGGAAAGCGCCAGCGGCAGGTTGAAGACGTTGTCCTGGCCCAGGACCACCTGCTTGTTCTGATCGCGCACCCGGCTGACCGTCGGGCGCACGTGCAGGGTGACGGTGTCGCTCTGGTCGATCTGCGGCGTGACGTCCAGCGAGATGCCGGAGAAGAACGGCGTCAGGGTGATGTCCTGGCTCGGCTCGACGATGCCGGCGGCGGTGGTGGTGGAGCTGGAGGACACATCGGTGACGAAGAACTCGTCGGTGCCGACCTTGATCACCGCCTTCTGGTTGTTCAGGGTGGAGATGCGCGGACTGGACAGCACCCGCACCTGGCCCTGGGTCTCGAGCAGCTGCACCAGGCCATCGAAGTCGCCGACGCTGAGCAAGCCGCTGAACACCCCACCGACGCCATTGGGCCCACTGAGGGGTTCGCCGGCCAGGCCGGTGCTCAGGGTGCCGCCGATCTGATCCCAGCTGATCCCCGCCTGGAAGCCGTCGGAGAGCTCCACTTCGAGGATCTTGGTCTCCAGGATCACCTGGCGCTGCAGGTTGCGCTGGGCCTGCTCGAGAAAGCGCACCACGCTTTCCTGGTCGGCACTGTGGGCGCGCACCACCAGCAGACTGGCCTGGGGATTGATGACCACGCTGTTGCCCGGCTCGTCGCCGACGATCATGCTCACCACCGCCTGCACCTCGCGCCAGAAATCGACGTTGCTCGAGGTGGTGACCTGGCTGGCGTTGAGGGTGCTGACCGAACCACCGCTGTCCGCGCTGCTCGAGGCGCTGCTACTGCTCTCGCCGCTGACCACCTGGCCGGAACTGACCCGGGTGTCGGACTGGCCGAGGCGCTGCAGGTTCAGGTAGTTGAGGTCGTAACTACGGGTGATCGCGCGGTTGGGCAGTATCTGGTAGCCGTAGCTGGTGCGTCGGTAGTCATAGCCGTAGCTGTCGCGTACCGCCGCCAGCACTTCCTCCAGGGTCACCCGGCGCAGGCTGAAGGTGATGCTGCCGTCGACTTCCGGGTGCACCACCAGGTTCTCGCCGGCGCCGTCCATCAGACTGAGGAAGAACTCGCGGGCCGCCATGTCCTTGACCGCCACGTCGAAGCGCGGTCCCGCTGCGGCGGCGATGCCGCTGTCGAGCGGCGGAATCAGGCTGGCCTGCACCGACGGCGGCGGGGCCACCTTGGCCTGGCTCTGGCGCAGGCTCTCCTCGAGCAGTCGAGCGCTTTGCTCGTAGAGCTGCCGGTCACCATCCGGGAAGGTCTGGCAGGCGCTGATCAGGCAGGCCAGGCTAAGCAGCGCAAGGCGCGGCGGGTATGAAGTCATGGGCATTATCGGCTCGGCTGCATCACGGATTCGGCCAGGCGCAACAGAAGGCGCTGGCCCTGGTGCTCAACTAACACGGACTGGGCATGAATAGCCAGCACCCGGGCGCCGCCATGTTCCTGGCCGACCCCCAGCGCCGCGCCACCTATGAGCGCGCGACTGCCCTGGGCGCCGCGCAGGATGCCCTGCAGGCTGGGCGTGCCAGCCGCGCCGGCGGCATCGGCCGCCAGTGGCAAGCGATGGGCCGGCGGCTGCGTCGGGTCGACGCCCATTGCGCCGGCCAGGCCACTGACCAGCAGAAGACTCATTAACCAGGTTCTAGACACCCACCCACCCCGCTTGGCGACTCAAGGTATGAAGTTTCAGGCTGATCCGCGCCTGCGCCGGGCCGGACTCGCCGACCTGATAATCGAGACTGTCCCAGTTCAGGGTCCAGCCGCTGCCCTGGATCGCCTGCAGATAACCCAGCAGGTCGAAGTAGCCGCCCTGCAGCTGCAGGCGCAGGCCGTGGCGATAGAGGGTGACGGGCGCGATCGCCGGCTGCTCGCCGGCTTCCCCGCTTGCGGCGTCGACGCCGGGCAACTGCACCGGCTCGCTGAAGCTTTCCACTTGGACCAGCTGCAGGCGCGGCTGGGCCTGCAGCAACTGCTCCAGCACCGCCTTCATCTTGGCCGGGGTCAGCAGCGCGGCGGTGTTCTCGTCGATCTGCCGGATCAGTTCCTCGCGGGTCGTCGAGGCCATCAGCAGGGCGCTGCGATAGGCGATGCCGGGGTCGCTGGCAAGCTTGGCCTGCAGCCCCGCCAGGCCGGCCTCGGCCTCCAGCTGCCGGGCCTCGGCCAACGCCAGCGCCGCCTGCACCTGACGCAGGCGGGTGGCCCGC
>JBFHKK010000348.1:0-3397 GCA_041595475.1 Pseudomonas sp.
GCCCGATACCTGCCCAAGCTGATCAGCGGCGAGCACGTCGGCGCCCTGGCCATGAGCGAACCCAACGCCGGTTCCGACGTGGTGTCGATGAAGCTGCGCGCCGAGCGCCGTGGCGACCATTTCGTGCTCAACGGCAGCAAGACCTGGATCACCAACGGTCCGGACGCCCACACCTACGTGATCTACGCCAAGACCGACCTGGACAAGGGCGCCCACGGCATCAGCGCCTTCATCGTCGAGCGCGACTGGAAGGGTTTTTCCCGCGGCAGCAAGTTCGACAAGCTGGGCATGCGTGGCTCCAACACCTGCGAGCTGTTCTTCGATGACGTCGAGGTGCCGGCGGAAAACATCCTCGGCGTGGAAAACGGCGGGGTGAAGGTGCTGATGAGCGGCCTGGACTACGAGCGGGTGGTCCTGGCCGGCGGTCCGGTCGGCATCATGCAAGCCTGCCTGGACGTGGTGCTGCCCTACATCCACGAGCGCAAGCAGTTCGGCCAGAGCATCGGCGAGTTCCAGCTGATCCAGGGCAAGGTCGCCGACCTGTATACCCAGCTCAACGCCAGCCGCGCCTACCTCTATGCCGTGGCCCAGGCCTGCGATCGCGGCGAGACCACCCGCAAGGATGCCGCCGGGGTGATTCTCTACACGGCCGAACGCGCCACCCAGATGGCCCTGGAGGCGATCCAGATCCTTGGCGGCAACGGCTATATCAATGAGTACCCCACCGGTCGCCTGCTGCGCGATGCCAAGCTCTACGAGATCGGCGCCGGCACCAGCGAAATCCGCCGCATGCTGATCGGTCGCGAACTGTTCAACGAGACCCAGTAAGGCATTCACCTGACGCAGGGTGGAAAACCGCGCAGCGTTTTCCACCACAACCGGTGGATGGTCACAGCGCCACCCACCCTACGGATCGAACCGGAGCCAACTGCATGGCCATCCTGCACACCCAGCTCAATACCCGCTCGGCGGAGTTCGTCGCCAACGCCGCGGCCATGCGCGAGCAGGTCGACGACTTGCGCGTGCTGCTCGCGCGTATCTACCAGGGCGGCGGCGAGAAGGCCCAGCACCGGCACACCGCGCGCGGCAAGCTGCTGCCGCGCGAACGTATCAACCGCCTGCTCGACCTCGGCTCGCCCTTCCTCGAGATCGGCCAACTGGCCGCCCATGAGGTGTATGGCGAAGAGGTGCCGGCCGCCGGGGTGATCGCCGGCATCGGCCGGGTCGAGGGCGTCGAGTGCATGATCCTGGCCAACGACGCCACGGTGAAGGGCGGCAGCTACTACCCGCTGACCGTCAAGAAGCATCTGCGCGCCCAGGCCATCGCCCGAGAGAACCGCCTGCCGTGCATCTACCTGGTGGACTCCGGCGGCGCCAACCTGCCGCGCCAGGACGAGGTCTTTCCCGACCGCGAGCACTTCGGCCGGATCTTCTTCAACCAGGCCAACATGAGCGCCATGGGCATCCCGCAGATCGCCGTGGTGATGGGCTCCTGCACCGCCGGCGGCGCCTATGTGCCGGCCATGGCCGACGAGGCCATCATGGTGCGCGAGCAAGCCACCATCTTCCTCGCCGGGCCGCCCCTGGTGAAGGCCGCCACCGGCGAGGTGGTCAGCGCCGAGGAGCTTGGCGGCGCCGACCTGCACTGCAAGATCAGCGGCGTGGCCGACCACTATGCCGAAAGCGACGAACACGCCCTGGCCCTGGCCCGCCGCTCGATCGCCAACCTCAACTGGCGCAAGCAGGGCGTGCTCAACCAGCGCCAGCCGGTCGCCCCGCTGTACGACGCCGACGAGCTCTACGGGATCATTCCGAGCGACGCCAAGCAGCCCTTCGATGTGCGCGAGGTGATCGCGCGCCTGGTCGATGGCTCGGTCTTCGACGAGTTCAAGGCGCTGTTCGGCGCCACCCTGGTCTGTGGCTTCGCCCACCTGCACGGCTACCCGGTGGCGATCCTCGCCAACAACGGGATTTTGTTTGCTGAATCGGCGCAGAAAGGCGCGCATTTCATCGAACTGGCCTGCCAGCGCGGCATTCCCCTGCTGTTCCTGCAGAACATCACCGGCTTTATGGTCGGGCAGAAATATGAAGCGGGAGGGATTGCGAAACATGGCGCCAAGCTGGTCAACGCCGTGGCCTGCGCCAAGGTGCCGAAGTTCACCGTGATCATCGGCGGCAGCTTCGGCGCCGGCAACTACGGCATGTGCGGGCGCGCCTACGACCCGCGTTTCCTGTGGATGTGGCCGAACGCGCGGATCGGCGTGATGGGCGCCGAACAGGCCGCCGGCGTGCTGGTGCAGGTCAAGCACGAACAGGCCGCGCGCGCCGGCCACGATTTCTCCGCCGAGGACGAGGCCAGGCTCAAGCAGCCGATCCTCGAACAGTACGAGCGCCAGGGCCACCCCTACTACTCAAGCGCGCGGCTGTGGGACGACGGCGTCATCGACCCGGCGCAGACCCGCGAGGTGCTGGGCCTGGCACTGTCCGCCAGCCTCAATGCGCCTATCGAGCCGAGCACCTTCGGCGTGTTCCGCATGTAACTCAGGAAGCCGACCATGACCGACTTCAGCACCCTCGAACTGGAAAAAGACCCGCGCGGCTTCGCCAGCCTCTGGTTGAATCGCCCGGAGAAGCACAACGCCTTCAATGCGCAAATGATCCGCGAGCTAATCCTCGCCCTGGATGCGGTACAGGCCGACAGGAGCCTGCGCTTTCTCCTGCTGCGCGGGCGCGGCAAGCATTTCTCCGCTGGCGCGGACCTGGCCTGGATGCAGCAGTCCGCCGCGCTGGACTACAACGCCAACCTCAACGATGCCCGCGAGTTGGCCGAGTTGATGTACAACCTGCACAAGCTGCCGATCCCCACCCTGGCGGTGGTCCAGGGCGCGGCCTTCGGCGGTGCCCTCGGCCTGGTCAGCTGCTGCGATTTGGCCATTGGCAGCGAGGACGCGCTCTTCTCCCTGTCCGAGGTGCGCATCGGCCTGGCCCCGGCGGTGATCAGCCCCTTCGTGGTCCAGGCCATAGGCGAGCGCGCCGCGCGCCGCTATGCCCTGAGCGCCGAGCGCTTCGACGGCGTACGGGCCCGCGAACTGGGCCTGCTGGCCGAGTGCTACGCGAGCGCCGAACTGGACTCGGCGCTCGAGCAGTGGATCGCCAACCTGCTGCAGAACAGCCCCCAGGCCATGCGCGCCAGCAAGGACCTGCTGCGCGAGGTGGGCAGCGGCGTGCTGACCCCGGCCCTGCGCCGTTACACCGAGAACGCCATCGCCCGCATCCGCGTCAGCGCCGAGGGCCAGGAGGGCCTGCGCGCCTTTCTGGAGAAACGTCCACCGGCCTGGCAGGAGCCCCACGCATGAGCCTCACGCCACTCGACACCCTGCTGGTGGCCAACCGCGGC
>JBFHKK010000349.1:0-3387 GCA_041595475.1 Pseudomonas sp.
GCCACTCGGGGAGCGCCCACATCCAGCAAGACTTCTTCACCCCCCTCGCGCTCAGCCGAACCGGCTGCGTGCGCCAGCGGCTCGCGAATGACCGCCTGAGCCTCGCCGACCAGCGGCAACGGCAAGGGCTGATTGGCGCCGGCGAACTCGATGGGAGGCGCAGCCGGGCTGCGCTCCTGCGGCAGCGACAAAGTCCGAGCCACTGAGGCCTGGGAATCGACATCGAGCGCGAGCGTGGTGGTGGACGTGGTCGGCGTCATGCTCGACTGACCGGCCTGATCCTGCAGCAGCCAAGCCCCCATCACCCCGAGCGCCACCACCGCCATGGCCACGAGATGCTTGCGCGGCAACCCCAGGGACGTCCCGGTTTTCCGAGCACTGCTGCGCTGCGCCAGCATGTCGTCGATGAGCACCTCGCGCGCGGCCTGATTGAGGCCGCCGGGCCAGCCAGCGGACTGCGCGTATATCTCATCGAACTGATCTTCGCCGATCAGCTCGATGCCCTGACCGGCGCCACTGAGGCGCAAGGCCAAGTACTCGCGACTTTCCTCTTCGCTGTACGGCTGCAACTCGATGACATGGTAGCGCTCTTGCCCAGCGGCCAGCGCCTCCAGCCGCGCGACCAACTCGGGCTCGGCGAACAGGAACACATGCGCGCGCCCCTCGACATCGCCCTCAGCAAGCGCCAGCAGGTCAGCCAAGGCCGCATCGCCCAACAAGTGCGCATCATCCACAAGCAAATAGACTTCCTGACCGGTCAGCGCCAGCTGGCCAATCTGCCCGAGGATAGCGCTCATCTCCGGACGCTGAGCCTGCAGGCCCTGGGCGACCTGGCGCAAGAGGTCAGCGGCATCGCTCGCCCCGCGCGCAGACACCACCACCGACTGAACCGCCTGCTTGTTGGTGCTGGCCACGAGCGCCTGACGCAACAGGGTCTTGCCACTGCCGCGCGGCCCAGTGACTACCAACAGCAGCTGACTGTAGCGAGCCAGATGATGCAACTGCCCCAGCACCGGCTTGCGCTGAGCCGGGAAGAACTTGAAGCCGGGCACGCGGGCGGCGAAGGGGTCGTGGTCGAATTCATAATGCGCGAGAAAGGCTTCATCAGCATGCAGACTGGTCATGGCGTACTCATCAGCTGTCTAAGTGGTTAACCAGCGCGGCATAGTCGGCACTGAGCGCGGCCTGCAACAGCTCGCCGGGAAACTCGTCGGTCACCACCGCTTCGCCGAGGTGGCGCAACAACACCAGCCGCATGCGTCCATCGAGTACCTTCTTGTCGACAGCCATATGCTCGAGAAAGTCTGCTGGCGCCATGTCGGCCGGCGGCACGACAGGCAATCCCGCCGCTTGAAAAAGGCGAATGACACGATCCCTGTCTGCCGCCGATATCCAGCCCAGCAGGCGCGACATCTCCAGCGCCATGACAGTCCCGGCCGCCACCGCCTCACCATGCAGCCAGACACCGTAGCCCTGATGAGTCTCGATCGCATGACCGAAGGTGTGACCCAGATTGAGGGTCGCCCTCAATCCCGCCTCGCGCTCATCGGCCGCGACGATGCGGGCCTTGGCAGCGCAAGAGCGCTCGATCGCGGCAGTCAGTGCCGCCTGGTCCAGGGCGCGCAGGTCATGGATATTAGTCTCGAGCCAGGCCAAGAAGGGCGCGTCACCGATCAAGCCGTACTTGATGACCTCGGCCAGGCCGGCCGACAATTCACGGGCCGGAAGCGTGGCCAAACTATCGATATCGATCAACACCGCCTGCGGCTGATAGAAAGCACCAATCATGTTCTTGCCAAGCGGATGATTGATGCCGGTCTTGCCCCCCACCGAAGAGTCGACCTGGGACAGCAGGGTTGTCGGAACCTGGATGAAGTTGACGCCGCGCTGATAACAGGCCGCGGCGAAACCGGCCATATCGCCAATAACACCGCCACCGAGCGCCACAACGGTCGTGCGCCTATCGTGCCGCGCGCCGAGCAGGCCATCGAAGATCTGCTGCAGGGTTTCCCAGTTCTTGAAAGCCTCGCCGTCAGGCAAGACGATAGTGGCGAGCTCATACTTCGCCAAGGCAGCGCGCACGACATCCAGATACAGAGGCGCGACGGTTTCATTGGTGACGATCGCCACCTGCCGCCCGGCAATATGTGAGGCCCACAAGTCGCCTCGGGCCAGCAACCCGCTGCCGATATAGATCGGATAGCTGCGCTCGGCGAGATTGACCTGAAGTGTCTGCATGGAACCCCCGCGCTAAAAGGGCGCTAGCATAACCCAGTTCGCCGCTGGCATTAATGGGCCGCGAGCGCCTGCAGACGATCCAGAATCTCCTGCACGACCAGGCGCGGGGGACGCTCGTCGGTTTCCACGATCACGTCCGCAATCTCGCGATACAGGGGATCTCGGGCAGCAAAGAGCTCTGTGAGTACCCGCCGTGGATCGGCGGCGCGCAACAGCGGCCTGTTTCGATCTCGGGAGGTGCGCTCCAACTGCTGCTCCACGGAGGCGTGCAGATACACCACTCGTCCGGCTCGGCTGAGCGCGGCGCGGTTTTCCGCGCGCATCACTGCCCCCCCGCCAGTGGCCAGCACCATGCCACCGAGCTCGCAGAGTTCGGCAATCACCGCTTGCTCGCGCTCGCGGAAGCCCTGCTCACCCTCGACATCGAAAATCCAGGGAATATCGGCCCCCGTGCGCTGCTCGATTTCCTTGTCCGAATCCTTGAACGACAGGTGCAGTTCCTTGGCGAGCAGGCGCCCGATGGTGCTTTTGCCAGCTCCCATCGGGCCCACGAGAATCACGCTGAGCACTGCATCAACGACCTGCCGCGACGGCCTGGTTGTTCAGTATGCGCGGGGTGATAAACACCAGCAGTTCGAACTTGGCATCCTTGACCACGTCACGGCGGAACAGCCGTCCAACGAAGGGAATGTCGCCGAGCAGGGGCACCTTGTCCACCGACTTGCTCTGGGTGTTGGTGTACACACCGCCGATGACGATGGTTTCACCATCGGCCACCAACACCTTGGCATTCACCTCGTTCTTGCTGATTGCGGGCACCCCACCGCTGGAGGCGGCATTGGAGAAGTCGGGTGCATCCTTGGTGACCTTGACCTCCATGATGATCCTGTTGTCTGGCGTGATCTGCGGAGTGACTTCAAGAGCCAGCGCAGCCTGCTTAAATGAAGTAGTGGTCGCACCGCTGGAACTGGCCTCCTGGAAAGGAACCTCAGCACCCTTGAGAATTTTCGCGGTCTCCTTGTCGGAGGTGACCACCTTCGGCTGGGAAACCACCTCGCCGTTACCCGTCTTTTCCATGGCATTTAACTGCAAATCGAGAAGGGTATTGTCGGTTACGAAGCCAATACCGATGCCAGTATTGGCACCGGC
>JBFHKK010000350.1:0-3384 GCA_041595475.1 Pseudomonas sp.
CACTCTCGGCGCGGGACCTGGGCCTGTACCTCAAGCAGGTTCAGCGCTACAACGCCGTGGCCAATCCCGCCAGCCTCTGACGCTGTTTGCCCCGCACGCCCGGCGCTGTCAATCGGCAGGCAGGCGCGGGCACAGGGACCTCAGAGCACCGTCACCCCCAGCAGCCAGGCCGTCGCCAGCGAACCCGCCAGGCACAGCAGCAGGCCGCCCAGGGCCTGCCAGTAGAAACTGCGGGTCAGCTCATCCTCGCCGGCGTTGGCCAGAATGAAGGGCTGCGCCTCGGCCGGCTTGCCCATCTGGTGGCGGACCGGCTGCCGGCTGCTCAGGCGCTGCCGGTCTTCGGCCTCCAGCTGAGCGGCCAGGCGCACGCGCCGCCACTCCTGATCGTCCAGCTGACCGTTGCCGTCCTGATCGAAACGCTGCAACAAACGCGGGAAGTCGCCTTTCCACTCCCTGATCACCGCGCCCTGGGCCGCGACCAGGTCGAGCCCGTCGCGCCCGCCGCCGCTGCTGCGAAAGCCGCCGATGGCATACAGCGGCTGGCCGGCCTGCAGGCGCTCCTCGGTGTAGCGATAGCGCGTGCGGCTGCCGGACCAGTCCAGCCACCCGGCCTTCACCCATCCGCGCGGATGGCGCTCGCTGCCCAACCAGACGTCGCGGATCAGCGGTCGGACCTCGGCGCCGCGCGGATCGATCAGGCACTCTCCGGAGCCGTCATCGAGCAGCAGCAAGGCCTCGCTGCGGCCACTTTCCAGCGGCCACCAGCTGCGTTTCTTGTCATGCTCCTGGTATTCCTCGATCTTGTAGCGCCACCACAGGCAGGGCGTGCCGGTCAGGGGCGCGCTCAGGGTGCCGGCGTCCGCCTCGCGCAGCACCCCGTAGAGTTCCACATAGCCCTGGGCGGCGGAGCGGATTTTCGAGGTCGGGGTATCCTGCAGGTGGCGCGCCTGGCTCAGGCGCCGCAGCCCCCACCAGGCGCCACCGGCCGTCGCCCCCATGCTGAGCGCCAGGGCGAACCAGAACTCCTGGGCGTCCACGACTCAGCCGAACAGGGTCTTGAGGTCGACGTCGGCCGTTTCCGCTTCGCTGAACTGCAGCAACTCGGCGCTCTTGAAGGCGAAGAAGCGCGCGATCAGCACATCGGGGAACTGCTCGATGCGCACGTTGTTCAGGTTGACCGCCTCGTTGTACAGCTCGCGGCGGTCGGCGATGCCGTTCTCCAGGCCGCTGATGCGCTGCTGCAGGTGCTGGAAGCTGTCGTTGGCCTTGAGCTGCGGGTAGTTCTCGGCCAGGGCGAACAATTGCCCCAGACCGGCACGCAAGCCGCTTTCGGCCTTGCCCAGCGCACCCAGGTCATGCTGCTCGCGGGCACTGGCCACGGCGCTGCGGGCAGCCACCACCCGCTCCAGGGTACTGCGCTCGTGCTGCATGTACTGCTTGCAGGTCTCCACCAGTTTGGGCAACTCCTCGTGGCGCTGCCTGAGCAGCACGTCGATATTGGCCCAGGCCTTGCCGACCCCGTGCTTGAGGCGCACCAGGCCGTTGTAGAGGATCACGCCATAGGCGACGAGCAGAACCAGGATCACCAATGCGGCGATGCTGCTGAGGGTCATGCGCTGTTCTCCTTAACAGGTGCAGGCGGGATGCCTGCGGCATTCTAGCGACATCCGCCAAGCGCTGCAGTGCTGCACTTTGACTTGGCCGCGGCCGCGGCGCTATGGTGCGGCCCTTGGTCGGTTAGCAGGCCCCCTTCTGTGTTGCAAAGGAACCGCACTATGTTGCTGCGCCGCATGCTGATGATGCTGGGCCTGGTCGGCCTGGTGATTGCCGCCCTGGCCTTCTACAAGTTCAACGCCTTCATGCAGATGGGCAAGGCCTTCTCCAAGCCGCGGCCGCCTATCAGCGTGAGCGCCGTGGAGGTGCAGTCGCGGCCCTGGCAGAGTCGCCTGCCGGCCATCGGCAGTCTGCGCGCGGCCCAGGGCGTCGATCTGACCGTAGAGGTGGGCGGCACGGTCAAGGCGCTGCTGTTTGAGTCCGGCGAACGGGTCCAACTCGACCAGCCGCTGCTGCAACTCGATAGCGCGGTGGAACAGGCCAGCCTGGCCACCGCCGAGGCCGAACTGGGCCTGGCCCGTGTCGAGTTCGAGCGCGGCCGCAGCCTGATCAAGCGCCAGGTCATCTCGCGCAGCGAGTTCGATCGACTCAGCGCCCAGCTGGAAAAAGCCTCCGCGGTGGTCGCCCAGTTGCGCGCGACCCTGGACAAGAAGCGTGTTCTCGCGCCCTTCGCCGGCACCATCGGCATTCGCCAGGTGGATGTCGGCGACTATGTGTCGCCGGGCAGCCCGGTGGCGACCCTGCAGGATCTCTCGACCCTGTTCGTCGACTTCTTCCTCCCGGAGCAGAACGTGCCGCAACTGGCCCTTGGGCAAAAGGTGCAGGTCAAGGTCGCGGCCTATCCGCAGGATAGGTTCGAAGGCGAGATAGTCGCCCTCAACCCCAAGGTCGAGGACACCACCCGCAACTTGCTGGTGCGCGCGCGCCTGCCCAACCCCGAGACCAATCTGCTGCCGGGCATGTTCGCCAATCTCGAGGTGCTGCTGGCCCTTCGGCAGAATGCGGTTACGGTGCCGGAAACCGCGATCACCTACACCCTGTACGGCAACTCGCTGTATGTGGTGGTGGCGCAGCAGGGCGAAGACGGCCAGCCACTGAGCGACGATCAGGGCCAGGCGCAGCTGCTGGTGGAGCGACGCTTCGTCAAGACCGGCGAGCGCCGCGACGGCTGGGTGATGATCGAAGAAGGCCTGGAGGCCGGCGAGCGGGTGGTCAGTGCCGGTCAGCTCAAGCTCGAAAACGGCGCCCGGGTGAAGCTCAGTGACGACGCCAGCCTCGCGCTCGGCCGCGACTGACCGCCCGGCCGAGGACCTGACCCATGGCTTTTACCGATCCCTTCATCCGTCGCCCGGTGCTCGCCACCGTCATCAGCCTGCTGATAGTGCTGCTCGGCCTGCAGGCCTTCGAGCAGCTCACCATCCGCCAGTACCCGCAAACCGAGAACGCCCAGATCACGGTGGTCACCGCCTACCCCGGGGCCAATGCCGAGACCATCCAGGGCTACATCACCCAGCCGCTGCAGCAGAGCCTGGCCAGCGCCGAGGGTATCGACTACATGACCTCGGTGAGCCGCCAGAACGTCTCGCTGATCACCGTCTACGCGCGCATCGGCACCGATACCGACCGCCTCTTCACCGAACTGCTGGCCAAGGCCAACGAGGTCAAGAACCAGCTGCCGCAGCAGGCCGAGGATCCGGTGCTGAGCAAGGAAGCCACCGGCAGCGCCCTGATGTACCTGAGCTTCTACAGCGACGAGCTGAGCAACCCGCA
>JBFHKK010000351.1:0-3374 GCA_041595475.1 Pseudomonas sp.
GGGTCTGATTGCCCTGATCGAACCGCATTACCCGAAGGGCGAAGGTGGTCGGCCCGCCTATCCGCTGCTGGCCATGCTGCGTATTCACCTGATGCAGAACTGGTTCGGCTACAGCGATCCGGCCATGGAAGAGGCTCTGTACGAGACCACCATCCTGCGCCAGTTTGCCGGGCTGAGCCTGGAGCGTATCCCGGACGAAACCACCATCCTCAACTTCCGGCGCCTGCTGGAAAAACACGAACTGGCGACCGGAATACTGGCGGTGATCAATGGCTATCTGGGTGACCGTGGCCTGTCGCTGCGCCAGGGCACCATCGTCGACGCCACGTTGATCCATGCGCCCAGTTCGACCAAGAACAAGGACGGCAAGCGCGACCCGGAGATGCACCAAACCAAGAAAGGCAACCAGTACTACTTCGGCATGAAGGCCCACATCGGTGTGGATGACGAGTCGGGGCTGGTGCATAGCGTGGTCGGCACGGCGGCCAACGTGGCGGACGTGACCCAAGTCGACAAGTTGCTGCACGGTGACGAGAACGTCATCTGTGCCGACGCCGGCTACACCGGGGTCGAGAAGCGCGCCGAGCATGCCGGCCGCGAGGTGATCTGGCAGGTCGCGGCACGGCGCAGCACCTACAAGAAGCTGGGCAAGAACAACCCGCTCTACAAAGCCAAGCGCAAGATCGAAAAGGCCAAGGCTCAGGTGCGGGCCAAGGTCGAGCACCCGTTTCGGGTGATCAAGCGCCAGTTCGGTTACGTGAAGGTGCGCTTCCGTGGCCTGGCTAAGAACACCGCGCAGCTGATGACGCTGTTCGCACTGTCGAACCTGTGGATGGCGCGTCGACATTTGCTCGCCACCGCAGGAGAGGTGCGCCTGTAATGTGGGAAATGGCCGTCGCGAGGTGCTCGCGGCGGTCAAAAACGGAAAAATAGACGGACCTTCTGGTCGATTTTGATCGACTGCCCGCTTTCAAAATTGGCGAAGGCTGAAGCAGGACAAAAAAAGCGTGACTACTTCAGACCATCCCTTGAGCTCAGAAAGGCGAGAGGCTTGAGCGCACATTGGTATTCCATGAGAGGTTTTGGTATTCCAAAAATTACCACCTGCATGCTTGGAATACCATTTGGAATACCGAGTTTCGCGGATCCAGTTGGACGCTATCGGATCCTGTAAGCACTGAAGGTCCAGTATTTACTGGGTTTCAGGCACAAAAAAAGACGTCCGAGGACGTCTTTAGATGGTTGTTTGGTGGAGCCGGGGGGATTTGAACCCCCGTCCGCCAGTTCTCCGCTATCGGTTCTACATGCTTAGCCATCTCTATTGAGTTAACTCATCGCGGCCCGAGTGGCAGGGCGCTTTGAGCGAGCTGCATGAGTTTTAGCCGTTACGTCTGCAGCGAACTTGGCGGCGATCCTGTTCTATATGACTGACCAAATCTTCGGGTTTACAGGCATCCCCTAGGGTCAGCTAGCGGCACTTAGGCGGCTAGAGCGTAGTTGTCGTCGTTGGCAACTATAAGTTTGCAGCAGCGAATTTACGAGTTCTGCTACCAGCTCGGCATGCCCCTCAAGTTTTGCTACCGGCGTCGAATCCTAATCGGCCCCAAAACTGTCGTGGTTGAAGCTAAGACGCGAGTGTACGGCAAAGGTTCCGGGGCGTCGACCCGGCAATCTGGGGGCGGACGATCGCCGGCCGCGCGGCTATGATTGGCGCTGCCAGTGTTGCCACCTCCTCAGGATGAGCCTGTCATGCCAGACGGCACGCGTTACCCGTTGCGCCAATGGATCTGGCGCGCCTTCATGCAAAGCGCGCTGATTCCGCTAATAGTGGTGGAGTCGGTGCTGATCGCCGTGTATCTGCTGACCAATTCGGCGATTCGTGAGGCGCAGATCGGTTATTTGCAGCAAAGCGCGCTGAAGGAACTGGCCACCGCCGTGGCGCGCGAGGGCAAGGTGATCGACGGTCGCTTGCGCGCCATCGAGTCACAGGTGCAGATTCTCCGCGATGCGGCCGCGCGGGCCTTGCATACGGCCGGGTTCGAGCCTGACGAGGTGGAGCGCCGGCGCCATGGGCTGACCGCCAGCGGGGTCTTCTACAGTCGCAGCGATGATGGGCGCGCGGCGTCTTTCTACGCCAGCAGCACGCCGGTTGCGCAGCAGGATCACGCCAAGGCGCTGCGCCTGTCGCAGCTCGATCCCTTGATGCGCTCGATTCGCCAGGCCAACCCGCTGGTGGCGGCGCTCTATTTCAACAGCTGGGACAGCTACAACCGCATCTATCCGTTTTTCATGACGCCCGAACAGTATCCCCATGACATGGTGATACCCGACTACAACTTCTATTACCTGGCCGATGCCCGTCACAACCCCGAGCGTAAGGTGGTCTGGACCGATGTCTACCTGGATCCGGCCGGCCAGGGCTGGATGCTCTCGGCGGTCGCCCCGGTGTATCGGGAGGATTTTCTCGAGGGGGTGGTCGGCCTGGATATCACCCTGGGCAAGATGCTCGGCGAAATCGGCGAGTTGGATGTGCCCTGGCAAGGCTATGCGATGCTGGTGGGCCGCGATAATCACATCCTGGCGCTGCCGCAGGCCGGCGAGCGCGACTTCGGCCTGCGTGAGCTGGGCGACTATGCCTACGCCGAGGCGGTTCGTCGCGAGGTGCTCAAGCCAGAGGACTTCAGCCTGGACAAGTACCCCGAACTGCAGCCGCTGTTGCAGGCCATGGCCGCTGGCGGCGAGCGGGTTCGCGAAGTCACACTCGGTGGGCGCAAGCAGTTGGTCGCCTGGGGCGAGATTCCGCAGACCGGCTGGCGTCTATTGCTGGTGGTCGACGAGGGCGACATCTTCCGCGAGACCAATGCCCTGGCCGACCATTACCTGAAGATCGGCTACCTGTTGATTGTCGGACTGGTGCTTTTTTATCTGCTGTTTTTCGCCTGGATGTGGTGGCGCTCCCGGCGCCTGAGCGATGAGTTGGTGCGGCCCATCGACGGCATAGTCGCAATGCTGCGCAGGTTGGGTCAGGGCGACTTCAAGCCCCGTGCGCCGGATACTCGGGTAAGCGAGCTGCAGGCCATGGCCGAAGCCGTGCAGCAGACCGGCGCGCAATTGCAGGCCAGCGATATAGAGCGTGAGGATACCCAGCGAATTCTGCAGTTAGTGCTGGAAAGTACCACCGAAAGCCTCTGGCAGATCGAGGTGCCAAGCCTGATGCTCACCCTGAGCACGCGCTTTGCAAAACGCTTCGGTCTTAGGCAGAAGTGCATCAGCCTGAGCGAGTTCAACCAGCGCGTGCACCCCGATGACTTGGAGCGGATTCGCCAGCTGCGGCGACTGTTCGCCGACAGTGGCGAGAACTTCTACGAGGCGGA
>JBFHKK010000352.1:0-3369 GCA_041595475.1 Pseudomonas sp.
CCTGCACGAATGGGCGGCAATCTTCCTGCGCCGGGGGCGCATCCATTACGATCCAGCTCCTGTCGCCGCAAAATACGCGAAAATAGCGCCGGAAGCTGGCGTCGCTCGAGGCAGGCAGCGGCTCGCTGTGACCCGGTAAGACCGGGCCCAGCCAGGCCTTCAATTGTTGCAGGCGCTCATCCTGCGCGGTCTGGCGCTTCATTCACGACGGGGAATCAAGAGATTTGCGCGGATTCTACAGAATTAGCGGCGGCCTACTGCTCAGCCTGCATTGCGGGCTGCTGCAGGCGCAGGCGCTGTGCGAGGATCTGCGCGTCGGCAGCCGCCAATATGCCGATGAACTCACCGGGGACGAAGCCCTGCACGCCGATGCCGGCGAGGTGGATCTGCAGGCCTACGGCACCTCCCGCCTGCGCCAGGGCGTGCGGCTGCGTTTCGGTCGCCAGGTCCTGCGCGCGGATGATGTGGAATACGACCACGCCCAGCGCCACCTGCGGGTCTCCGGCGAGACCTTTTTCGAGACCGACGAACTGCAGCTCACCGCGGCCAGCGCCGATATCCGTCTGGACGAGGACCAGGCCAGCTTCCGGGACGCGCGCTACGTCGCCTACGCCGCCGGTGCCCGTGGCAGCGCCGGTGAGCTGGCCATCGGCGGTCGCGGGCAGGCCACGCTCAGTCAGGTGCGCTACACCACCTGCCCCGAGGACCAGGAAGACTGGGTGCTGGAAGGCGACGAGATCCGCCTGGACAACGACCGGGGCCTGGGTTCGGCGCGCAACGCCCGCCTGCGCTTCAAGGGCGTGCCGCTGTTCTGGCTGCCCCGCTTCTGGTTCCCGGTCGGCGAGGCTCGACGCAGCGGGCTGCTGCCCCCGCGCCTGGGTGACGGGGCCGCGACCGGCCTGGATTTCAGCCTGCCCCTGTACATCAATCTGGCGAGCAACTACGACATGACCCTGACCGCCCGGCACATGGCCCGGCTGGGCGATCAGGCCCAGGGGGAACTGCGCTATCTGTGGTCGCACAGCCAGGGGCGCAGCCAGGTGGAATTTCTGGATGAGGACGAACGCAGCGGCGAGCGCCGCTACCTGGTCTCCTCGGAGCTGGTGGGCGGGACGGACCGACGCTGGATCTGGCAGGCCGGCTTTCTCCGGCTCAGCGACAAGGCCTACCTCAGCGAGCTGGGCAGCAGCGAGGCTGACGAGGCCCAGAGCCAGCTGCCGCGTTTCGCCAGCATCGGCTATTACGATCATGGCCGGGGCCTGCAGGCCAGTCTGTCCGCCCACGCCTATCAAAGCCTGCTGGACAGCCTGGCGGCGGATGAACACCCGCACCGGCGCGCGCCGGAATTGCGGCTGAACTGGGCCCCCCCCAGGGCCAACGGCCAGTGGCAGCCGCTGCTCGCCGCCGAACTGGTGGATTTTCGCCACGACGTGGCCGACGAGGGCTGGCGCGGCGACGCCCGCCTGGGCCTGGCCTGGCGCCTGGATCTGCCCCAGGCCTTCTTCACCGCCCGCGCCGACTATCGCCACACCGCCTATCGCCTGCGCCAGGACGGCGCCGAGGATCTGGCGCTGGATCGCAGCCTGCCCATCCTGCAGAGCGGCGTGGGCCTGCGCTTCCTGCGACTCGGCCAGAACGGCCGCCACCAGACCCTGACCCCGCAACTCAGCTATCTCTATGTACCGCATCGCGACCAGGATGAGCTGCCGCTGTTCGACACCAGCCCGCCCGACTTCTCCTTCGATCAGCTGTTTGCCAGCAACCGCTACACCGGCGCCGACCGGGTGGCCGATGCCAATCTGCTGATCACCGCGCTGCGCACCGACTGGTACCGGGACCACGGTCGCCATCGCGAACTCAGCGCCAAGCTGGGCCTGCAGCTGCGCCTGGAGGACTCGCTGGTCACCCTGCCGGGCGAATCGCCCCAGGTGGCCGGCAGCTCCGACTGGCTGGGCGAGCTGGATTATTCGCCCGATCCGCACTGGCGCGCCCAGTTGATCGGACAGTGGAACGCGGACGAGAACCAGATGAACCAGGGCTCGGCGGCGGTACGCTATCAGGGGGATGGCGGGCGCTTCGCCCAGGTGTCCTACCGCTTCCGGCGCGACAATTTCGAGCAGAGCGACGCGCTGATCTCCCTGCCGCTCAGTTCGCGCTGGCGCCTGGCCGGACGCTGGACCTACTCCCTGATGGATCAGCGCAGCCTGGAGTCGGTCGGCGGGCTGGAATACCGCAGTTGCTGCTGGGCGACCCAGGTCGCCTGGCGCCGCCACCTCAACGGCAATGGCGATGCCTTCGACTCCTCCATCTACCTGCAACTGGAACTAAACGGCCTCGGCCGGATCGGAGAAGGTCTGGATAGCCTGCTGGAGCGTGATATTCTGTAGAGATACCTCGCGCAAGCACGCTTGCGTTCACATCCGTTTGCCGAATTTCCCATGTCCATGACCCGTATGGCCTTCGTGGCCGCCTGCCTGTTGCTCAGCCATCTGCCTGCCCGCGCGGCTCAGGTCGTCGATTACATCGTTGCCGTGGTCAACGACGAGGTGGTCCTCAACAGCGAGCTCGAGCAGTCGCTGAAACAGATCAAGGAGCAGCTGGCCGGTCGCGGCGAGCTGCCGGATGACGAGGTGCTGCGGCGCCAGTTGCTGGAACGCATCGTGGTCACCAAGGCGCAGGTGCAGCGGGCGCTGCAGGGCGGCCTGCGCATCAGCGACCCCGATCTGAACCGTGCCCTGGAGGACATCGCGGCGCGCAATGGCATGAGCCTCAACCAGTTCGCCCTGGCCCTGCGCCGCCAGGGCGTGGACTACCTGCAGATCCGCCAGCAGGTCCGCGACGAGATGCTGGTCAGCCAGCTGCGCCAGGCCGAGGTGGACTCGCGCGTGATCGTCACCGACGAGGACATCGACCTCGCCCTGGAACGCCAGGGCGGCCAGGACCAGACCGAGTACCATCTCGCCCACATCCTGATCGCAGTGCCCTCCGGCGCCGATCCCGGGGTGCGCGAAGCCGCCGAAAAGAAGGCCCGCGAGGTGGTGCGCAAGGCGCGCGCCGGCGAGGATTTCACCCAGCTGGCGATCACCCATTCCGACAGCCCGCGGGCCCTGGAAGGCGGCGATCTGGGCTGGCGGCGCGGCAACGCCCTGCCCACCCTGTTCACCGACGTGGTGTCCAAGCTGTCCGCCGGCGGGGTCAGCGATCCGATCATCGGTGGCGGCGGCCTGCATATCGTCAAGCTGATCAGCAAGCGCGGCGCGGTGGCCAACGCCCAGGTGCGCGAAACCCAGGCGCGGCACGTGCTGCTGAAGCCCAATGTGCTGCGCAATACGGAGCAGACCCGCAAGGAGATCGAAGCCCTGCGCCAGC
>JBFHKK010000353.1:0-3361 GCA_041595475.1 Pseudomonas sp.
AGGCCTACCTGGCCAGTCGCGGCAGAGTGGTGCGCTGACGTCTGCCTGCGGGCAGGGCGCTGAGCGCCCAACAAAAAAGCCCCGCAGCTGCGGGGCTTTTTTGTTGGGCCAAAGGGTCCCGCTTATTCGCCGCGGGGGATGTTCAGCCCCGTGAGCAGATTGAGCGCCTGGGCCAGCTGGTAGTCGGCATCCTGGGGCCGCTCGGGGCGTTCGGCGCTGCCCTTGCTCGGCTTGTCGGCGCCGCCGTTGCCGTTGCCCAGGTGGCCCTGCAGGTCGGCCTCCTTGAAGTTGCCCTCGTCGCGCTCGCGGGTCAGCTTGGCCCGTGCCACCTCGATGTCCGGCTCGATGCCCTGGGCCTGGATCGAGCGGCCGTTGGGGGTGTAGTAGAGCGCCGTGGTCAGTTTCAGGGCACGCTCGTTGTTCAGTGGCAGCACCGTCTGCACCGAACCCTTGCCGAAGCTGCCGGTGCCCATGAGTACGCCGCGCTTGTGATCCTGCAGGGCGCCGGCGACGATCTCCGAGGCCGAGGCGCTGCCGCCGTTGATCAGCACCACCAGAGGCACGCCTTCGCTGGCGTCGACCGGGTCGGCGGAGAAGCGCAATTCGGAGTTGGCGATGCGCCCCTCCGTATAGACGATCAGGCCGTCCTTGAGGAAGTGGTCGGCCACCTCGACCGCGGCCTGCAGCACGCCGCCGGGGTTGTTGCGCAGGTCCAGCACCAGGCCGTCGAGCTTCTTGCCGTGCTTGTGCCGCAGCTTGTCCAGGGCCTTGCCGACTTCCTCGCCGGTATTGACCTGGAACTGGGTGATGCGCAGGTAGCCGTAGCCATCCTCGAGCATCTGGCTCTTGACGCTCTTGACCTTGATCACCGCGCGGGTCAGCTTGACCTCGAAGGGCACGCCGCCCTCGCGCACCAGGGTCAGGGTGATCTTGCTGCCGGCCTCGCCGCGCATCTTTTCCACCGCCTCGAGCATCGACAGGCCCTTGGTCGGCTGGCCATCGATCTTGACGATCAGATCGCCCGGCTGGATGCCGGCCCTGGAGGCCGGGGTATCGTCGATCGGCGAGACCACCTTGAGAAAACCTTCCTCCATGCCGACCTCGATGCCCAGGCCGCCGAATTCGCCGCTGGTGCTCTCCTGCAGTTCGCGGAAGGCCTCGATATCCAGATAGGCCGAATGCGGATCCAGGTTGCTGAGCATGCCCTTGATCGCGTTCTCCAAGAGGGTCTTGTCGCTGATCGGTTCGACATAGGCCGCCTTGATGCGGTCGAGCACCTCGGCGAAGGTGCGCAGGTCCTCCAGTGGCAATGGCGCCTTGTCGCTGCCGCTGATGGTCTGCGGCAGCGCCTCCTGCGTCTCCTGCGCCTGCAGCACGGCAGCGCTGCCGAGCAGGGCGATGGCCAGGGCCAGGGAGGTGAAGCGGGGCAGATGCGGCATGTCGAACGAACTCCTAGGGAATGAGTGGCGCCTATCCTTGCGCGCGGCACCATAGCGCCGGGTCGCTCGGGCGACCCTGTTGGCGGATGGCGAAATACAGCGCCGGGGTCTCCTGGCCGCCGCTGGTGCCGACGGTGGCGATGGGGTCGCCGGCCCTGACCAGGTCGCCGGCGTCCTTGAGCAGGCTCTGATTGTGCCCGTACAGGCTCAAATAGCCGTTGCCATGGTCGAGGATGACCAGAAGCCCGGCGCCGCGCAACCAGTCGGCGAACACCACCCGGCCGCCATGCACGGCGCGCACCTGGCTGCCGGAGGCGGCGCCGATCAGCACGCCGTCCCATTTGGTCCGCGCATCGCCGCCCCGGGCGGTGCCGTAGCGCGCCACCAGGTGGCCGTCGACCGGCCAGGGCAGCTTGCCGCGGGCCTGGGCGAAGGGCCCGCCATGGCCGGCGCCGGCACTGACCCTGGGGCCGCTGGTGGCGCTGCTGGCGCTGGGACGCTCGCGGGCCGCGGCCAGGGCCAGCTGGCGGGCCTGCTCGGCTTCGCGGGCCTGGCGCGCGAGCGCTTCATCGATGGTCTTGATGACCCGCTCCAGCTGGGCCTGTTCCTGTTCGCGCGCCTTGAGGCTGCGGCCCTTGGCGGTGAAGTCCTGGCCGAGCTTGGCCAGGGTCTGGCGGCGCTCCTGGCGCAACTGGGCGAGTTGTTCGTGGCGCTGGTCCAGCTCGGCCTTGTGCGCTTGCAGCTGGCGCTGATGATCGCCGATGTCCTGCTCGATATTGCCGAGCTGACGCAGGGTTTCGTTGAAGGTCGCCAGTTGCTCAAGGCGCGCTTCGCTGAGGTAGTCGTAGTAGGTCAGGGTGCGCGAGAACTTTTCCGGGTTCTGCTGGTTGAGCAGCAGCTTGACATACTCCTGGCGGCCGCTCTGGTAAGCGGCGCGGGCCTGGATGCCGATCAGTCGTTGCTGCTCAATGCGTGCGCCCTGGAGTTTTTTTTTCTCCTGCTCGAGGCGCTCGATCTCCTGCTGATTCTTCTGCAGCTCGCCCTTGAGGTCGCGGACCTGGCGCTCGAGCTGGCCCATCTCGGTTTCGGTCTTGCGCAGGTCCTGCTGTACCCCGGATTTTTCCTGCTGGATCTTATCCAGCAGCTTCTTCAGCTCGGCCACATCCTGGCGCGCGGCTTCGAGCTGTTTCTGGGCATCGGCCTTCTCGTCGGCGAATGTCGGCAGGAGCAGGCCGCTGAGGATGATCAAGGCGAGGGCGCGGAACATGGGGCAGGCGACACCGGGTGCGGGAACGCAGCTAGTATGCCCGTGGTGGCCGGCAAAAAAAACGCCCCCGCGCGCAAGGCGAGGGGCGTCTGGCACTTTCTGCCGGTTATTGCAGGCGAATGATGCTGGTGCCGGTCATTTCCGCCGGTATTTCCAGGCCCATCAGGGTCAGCAGGGTCGGTGCCACGTCCGCCAGCACGCCGCCCTGGCGCAGGCTGACCGGGCGTTTGCCGACATAGATGAAGGGCACCGGCTCGCAGGTGTGGGCGGTGTGCGCCTGGCCGGTGCAGGCATCCTCCATCTGCTCGACGTTGCCGTGGTCGGCGGTGATCAGCGCCTCGCCGCCGACCTTGTCCAGGGCCTCGACCAGGCGGCCCATGCACAGATCCAGGCACTCGACGGCCTTGACCGCGGCGGCGAAGTCGCCGGTGTGGCCGACCATGTCGCCGTTGGCGTAGTTGACCACTATGACGTCGTAGCGTCGCTGCTCGATGGCTTCGACGATGCGGTCGGTGACTTCCGGTGCGCTCATTTCCGGCTGCATGTCATAGGTGGCGACCTGCGGCGAGGGGATGAGGATGCGTTCTTCGCCGGGGAACGGATCTTCGCGGCCACCGGAGAAGAAGAAGGTGACATGCGCGTACTTTTCGGTCTC
>JBFHKK010000354.1:0-3348 GCA_041595475.1 Pseudomonas sp.
AGGCCGCCCTGGCGTTGAGCGATGAACTGGTCGATGAGTTGCTGAGTCACGACCTGCTGGTCATAGCCGCGCCCATGTACAACTTCAGCATTCCCAGCGGGCTCAAGGCCTGGGTCGACCAGATCGTGCGCCTGGGGCGCACCTTCGATGTCGTTCAGGAGCAGGGCGTGGCCCAGTACCAGCCGCTGCTGCGCGGCAAGCGCGCGCTGATCATCACCAGCCGCGGGGGATCGGGCTTCGGGCCCGGCGGGGCGAACGCCGCCTTCAACCATGCCGACAGCCTGCTGCGCACCGTGCTCGGCTTTATCGGCATCGAGGATGTGCAGGTGGTCGCGGCCGAGGGCGAGGAGTCCGACGGCCAGGTCTTCGCGGCCTCCTGTGCGGCGGCCGAGGCGCAACTGCTGGGGCTGGCCGCCGGGCTCGGCCAGCCGCCTGAGGCGCGGGCCCGTGCGCCCCATGCCCTCACGGCGGCCGGCTGAAGCGGGCGCCGCTATTTCGGCTGGGCGACCGTGCGCAGGTAGGGCTTGAGGGTCTTGAAGCCCTCTGGGTACTTGCGCTGGGCTTCCTCGTCGGACACCGAGGTGGGGATGATCACGTCCTCGCCCGGGCGCCAGTTCACCGGGGTGGCCACCGTGTGCTTGGCGTTCAGCTGCAGCGAGTCGAGCAGGCGCAGCACCTCGTCGAAGTTGCGCCCGGCGCTCATCGGGTAGACCAGCATGGCCTTGACCTTCTTGTCCGGGCCGATGATGAACACCGAGCGCACCGTGGCGTTGTCCATCGCCGTGCGCGGCCCGCCGCTGGCGTTGGGGTGGAGCATGTCGTAGAGCTTGGCGACCTTGAGGTCCTGGTCGCCGATCATCGGGTAGTTGACCGCGTGGCCCTGGGTCTCCTGGATGTCGGCGGCCCAGGCCTGGTGGTTGCTGACCGGGTCGACGCTGAGGCCGAGGATCTTGGTGTTGCGCTTGTCGAACTCCGGCTTGAGCTTGGCCATGTAGCCCAGTTCGGTGGTGCACACCGGGGTGAAGTCCTTGGGGTGGGAGAAGAGGATGGCCCAGCTGTCGCCGATCCACTCGTGAAAATGCAGTGGGCCTTCGGTGCTCTCGGCGGTGAAGTCGGGCGCCTCGTCACCAATACGAATCGTCATGTGCAACCTCCTGGCAGTCGTTGAGGGGGGCCGGCAGCGCGCCTTGGCGGCGGCCCGCGACAGGGCCGGTGCGGCGGCATTCAGCAGTATAGGCAGGCCCCGGGCGGGCGCCGCGGCTTTCCCGCGGCGGCGCGCTGGGCTATGGTGCCGGCCTCTGTCGCTCGCCTCGGATACCCCGGATCATGACCAGCCCCTCGAACAACCCGCTGCACGGCGTCACCCTGCAGGTCATGCTGACCGAACTGGTCGAACGGCTGGGCTGGGAGGGGCTGGCCCAGCGCATCGATATCCGCTGCTTCAAGGTCGATCCCAGCATCAAGTCGAGCCTGACCTTCCTGCGCCGCACGCCCTGGGCGCGGGCCAAGGTCGAGGCGCTCTATCTGCAGCTCAAGAAAAGCTGAGGGGGCTTCGCCAATCAGCGCCCACGCGCCTGCAGCGGGCTCAAGGGCGGCTGGCACTGGCTGCCGACGCCCGGCTCCAGGTAGGGCGCGAGAATCGGCGCCATGCCCTTGAGCACCTGCACCGGCAGGGCCGAGGTGAAGGTGAAGTTCTCGGCCGCGCGGCCGGGTACGAAGGCGGTGAGGGTGCCGTAGTGGCGCGGGCCCAGGTAGAAGACGAAGGTGGCGGTGCGGTTCATCGCCCTTGAGCTGAGCACCTGGCCGCCGCGGCTGACGGTCTCCACCCGGTTGTCGCCGGTGCCGGTCTTGCCGCCGAGGGTCAGCTCGCGGCCGTCGGCCAGGCTGAAGCTGCCCTGCAGGCGCCGCGCGGTGCCGCCTTCGACCACCTGGGAGAGGGCGCCGCGCAGGGCCGCGGCGACTTCCGAGGCCATCACCCGCTCGCCGCCATGGGGCGGGTGGCCGACCAGGGTTTCGTAGGGGGTGCCTGCGGCGAAGTGCAGGCGGTCGATGCGCAGGGGCGGCTGGCGAATGCCGTCGTTCTGGATGATCCCCATCAGTTCCGCCAGCGCCGCCGGACGGTCGCCGGAGCTGCCGATGGCGGTGGCCAGGGAGGGCACCAGGTAGTCGAAGGGATAGCCGTGCCTCTGCCAGCGGCGGTGGATGTCGAGGAAGGCCTCGACCTCCAGCATGATGCGGATGCGGCTGTCGCGGGCGCTCTTGTGGCGGCTGCGGAACAGCCAGCCGTAGACCTCCTGGCGCTGGTCGCGGCTGGCGCTCACCGCATCGCTGAAACTGGCCCGTGGCTGCTCCAGCAGGTAGCCGAGCAGCCACAGCTCCAGCGGATGGACCCGGGCGATATAGCCCTGGTCGGGCAGGCTGTAGGCGCCGGGGCCGTAGTCCAGGTAGAGCTGCTCGATGCGCTTGTCGCTCAAGTCCTCGGCGGGCAACTGCCTGCGCAGGAAGGCGGCGAACTCGGCCTTGTCGGCCTGGGGCATCAGATAGCGGTGCACGGCGGCCAGGCGCACCGGGGTCTGGCGCAGGCCGCTGAGGAAGGTCTCGAGGCGCTGCTGGGCCGGCTGGTCGCGATACTTGCGCCAGAAGCGCAGGAGGAAGGTCTTGCCCTCGCGGTCGGCGAAGCGGCTCAGGTAGACCTGGCGCCGCGGGTCGCGGTCGTCCTTGAGCAGTTCGGCGCTGTTGCCCGGCGCCTGGTAGGTGCTGTAGCGCACCAGGTCGCGCATCAGGCGGATGAAGGGCAGGTTGATCGACTCGCGCAGGGCATCGCGCAGGGTCGGGACACGGCCGTTGTCCTCGCGGCGGAAGTTGGCGAAGGTATGCAGGCCGCCACCGGTGAAGAAGCGTTCGTGGGGGCTGGCCGAATAGGTGCGCTCCAGCGCCGCATCGAGCATGGCCGGCAACTCGGCGTCGGGGTTCTGCCGCAGGTGGTTGACGGCCCAGCGGGTCAGGTAGTCGTGATCGGCGATTTCCACGGCATTCAACTGGCTGGCGTTCAGCCCGGCGAAGCGCTGGTGCAACTCGGCGATCACCTCCAGGTAGGTGGCCAGCACCCGCAGCTTGGCGGTGGAACCCAGCTCCAGCTTGCTGCCCTCGTTGAGGTCGAACGGCTGGTCGGTGCTGTCGGTCTGCACCCGCACCCGGCTGCCATTGCCGGTGCGCTCGAGCAGGGTGAAGCTGTAGCGCACCTCGGCGGTCTTCTCCGCCGACAGCAGGCGTTCGCCGAACAGGCCGATCTGCTCGGCGAAGGCCGGTTCGGCCAGCTGTTGCAGGTAGCGGCTGACCTTGTGCTGC
>JBFHKK010000355.1:0-3337 GCA_041595475.1 Pseudomonas sp.
GCTCAAGCGTCAGCCGGGGGTGAACGCCTCCATCGACGGCAACGACATCGTCTACCACGGCTATCAGGACGTCGGCGTCGCGGTGTCCAGCGATCGCGGCCTGGTGGTGCCGGTGCTGCGCAATGCCGAGCACATGAGCCTGGCCGAGATCGAGGGCAGCATCGCCGCCTTCGGCAAGAAGGCCAAAGACGGCAAGCTGACCATCGAGGACATGACCGGCGGCACCTTCACCATCTCCAATGGCGGCGTCTTCGGTTCGCTGCTCTCGACCCCCATCGTCAACCCGCCGCAGACGGCGATCCTCGGCATGCACAAGATCCAGGAGCGGCCGATGGCGGTGAATGGTCAGGTGGTGATCCTGCCGATGATGTACCTGGCGCTGTCCTACGACCATCGCCTGATCGATGGCAAGGAAGCCGTGACCTTCCTGGTGACCATGAAGGACCTGCTGGAAGACCCGGCGCGTCTGCTGCTGGATATTTGATCCCTTGTTTGTCCACGACAGCCCCCACAAGGGGCTGTCGGCTTTCATCCGAGAAGGAATGAGTTATGACCCAGAAATTCGACGTGGTAGTCATAGGTGCCGGCCCCGGCGGCTATGTGGCGGCCATCAAGGCTGCCCAGCTCGGTCTTAAGACCGCCTGCATCGAGAAGTACCAGGACAAGGAGGGCAAGGTCGCCCTCGGCGGTACCTGCCTGAACGTCGGCTGCATTCCGTCCAAGGCGCTGCTCGACAGTTCCTGGAAGTACTACGAGGCCAAGGATCATTTCGCCGTTCACGGCATCGAGACCAAGGGCGTCAGCATCGACGTGCCGGCGATGATCGAGCGCAAGGCCAAGATCGTGAAGAACCTGACCGGTGGCGTCAGCACCCTGTTCAAGGCCAATGGCGTCACCCTGCTGGAGGGCCACGGCAAGCTGCTGGCCGGCAAGCAGGTCGAGGTCACCGGCCCGGACGGCAAGACCCAGCTCATCGAAGCGCAGAACGTGATCCTCGCCTCGGGTTCCAAGCCGGTCGACATTCCGCCGGCCCCGGTCGATCAGGAGGTGATCGTCGATTCCACCGGCGCCCTGGAATTCCAGAGCGTGCCGAAGAAGCTCGGCGTGATCGGCGCCGGCGTCATCGGCCTGGAACTGGGCTCGGTGTGGGCCCGTCTGGGCGCCGAGGTGACGGTGATCGAGGCGTTGGACAAGTTCCTTCCGGCGGCCGATGAGCAGATCGCCAAGGAAGCCATGAAGACCTTCACCAAGCAGGGCCTGACCATTCGCCTGGGCGCCCGGGTCACCGGCTCCGAAGTGAAGAAGAAGCAGGTGACGGTGACCTTCACCGATGCCGAAGGCGAGCAGCAGATGACCTTCGACAAGCTGATCGTCGCCGTCGGCCGGCGGCCGGTGACCACCGACCTGTTGGCCGCCGATTGCGGCGTGGACATGGACGAGCGCGGCTACATCTACGTCGACGATCAGTGCACCACCAGCGTGCCGGGCGTCTATGCCATCGGCGACGTGGTGCGCGGCGCCATGCTCGCGCACAAGGCCTCGGAAGAGGGCGTGATGGTGGCCGAGCGCATCGCCGGGCACAAGGCGCAGATGAATTACGACCTCATTCCCTCGGTCATCTACACCCATCCGGAGATCGCCTGGGTCGGCAAGACCGAGCAGCAGCTCAAGGGCGAGGGCGTCGAAGTCAACGTCGGCACCTTCCCCTTCGCCGCCAGCGGCCGGGCCATGGCGGCCAACGACACCGGCGGTCTGGTCAAGGTCATCGCCGATGCCAAGAGCGACCGCGTGCTCGGTGTGCACGTGATTGGTCCGAGCGCCGCCGAGCTGGTTCAGCAGGGCGCCATCGGCATGGAGTTCGGCACCAGCGCCGAGGATCTGGGAATGATGGTGTTCTCCCATCCGACCCTGTCCGAGGCGCTGCATGAGGCGGCGCTGGCGGTCAACGGCCACGCCATCCACATCGCCAACCGCAAGAAGCGTTGAGAAGAACCACGGCCCGTGTGACGCGCCAAGCCAGGCTTTGGCGCGCCGCATGGGCCGGACTGCTCGGCAGAGTCAGTCACAGGTGGCGCGGCATCAAAAGTGCGGCGCCGAATGGGCAATACCCAAACGAAGACGGTAGACAAGCATGAATCTCCACGAGTATCAGGGTAAGCAGCTGTTCGCTGAATACGGCCTGCCCGTATCCAAGGGCTTCGCCGTAGACACCCCGGAAGAGGCCGCGGCGGCCTGCGAGAAAATTGGTGGCAGCGAGTGGGTCGTCAAGGCCCAGGTGCACGCCGGCGGCCGCGGCAAGGCCGGCGGCGTCAAGCTGGTCAAGAGCAAGGAAGACGCCAAGGCGTTCGCCGCCAACTGGCTGGGCAAGAACCTGGTGACCTACCAGACCGATGCCAATGGTCAGCCGGTCAGCAAGATTCTGGTTGAATCCTGCACCGATATCGACAAGGAGCTGTACCTGGGCGCGGTCGTCGACCGTTCCAGCCGTCGCATCGTGTTCATGGCGTCCACCGAGGGTGGCGTGGACATCGAGAAAGTTGCTCACGAAACGCCCGAGAAGATTCTCAAGGCCACCATCGATCCGCTGGTCGGCGCGCAGCCGTATCAGGGCCGTGAGCTGGCTTTCCAGCTGGGCCTGCAAGGTGACCAGATCAAGCAGTTCACCCACATCTTCGTCGGCCTGGCCAAGCTGTTCCAGGACTACGACCTGGCGCTGCTGGAAGTGAATCCGCTGGTGATCAAGAAAGACGGCAACCTGCACTGCCTGGAGGCCACGATCAACATCGACTCCAACGCCATGTACCGTCAGCCCAAGCTGCGCGCCATGCACGACCCGTCCCAGGACGACGCCCGCGAAGCCCATGCGCAGAAGTGGGAACTGAACTACGTCGCGCTGGAAGGCAACATCGGTTGCATGGTCAACGGTGCCGGCCTGGCCATGGGCACCATGGACATCGTCAACCTGCACGGCGGCAAGCCGGCCAACTTCCTCGACGTCGGCGGTGGTGCGACCAAGGAGCGGGTGACCGAGGCCTTCAAGATCATCCTCTCCGACAGCAACGTCGCTGCCGTTCTGGTGAACATCTTCGGCGGCATCGTGCGTTGCGACATGATTGCCGAAGGCATCATAGGCGCGGTGAAGGAAGTCGGCGTGAAAGTGCCGGTCGTGGTCCGTCTGGAAGGTAACAATGCCGAGCTGGGTGCCAAGGTCCTGGCCGACAGCGGTCTGAACATCATCGCGGCGACCAGCCTCACCGACGCTGCCCAGCAGGTCGTCAAAGCCGCGGAGGGCAAGTAATGAGCGTCCTGATCAATAAAGACACCAAGGTTATCTGCC
>JBFHKK010000356.1:0-3317 GCA_041595475.1 Pseudomonas sp.
TCCAGGCTGTAGCCGGCGATATGCGGCGTCGCCAAATGACAGAGTTCGGCCAACTCGACATCCACCTCGGGCTCGCCCTCCCAGACATCCAGCACCGCCTCCAGGTCGTCGCGCCGCTGCAGGGCCTCGCGCAGCGCGGCGTTGTCCACCACCGCCCCGCGGCTGGCATTGATCAGCCAGCTGCCTGGCTTGAGCCGGGCCAGGCGCTCGGCATCGAACAGGTGGCGGGTGCTGTCATCCAGCGGCGTGTGCAGGCTGATCGTGTCGCACTCCTCGAGCAACTGGTCCAGCGCGACGAAGTCGCCGCCCTCGGCGGCCTGACGCGGCGGATCGCACACCAGCACCGACCAGCCCAAGCCCCTCAAGACCTCGACCAGGCGCCCGCCGACCTGGCCGGCGCCGACCACGCCGAAGCGCCGCCGCTCCAGCGCCACGCCGTAGGTATCGGCCAGGCTCAGCAGACTGCCGAGCACGTAGTCGACCACCCCGCGGGCGTTGCAGCCCGGCGCACTGGCCCAGGCGATACCCGCCTCGCGCAGATAGTCGAGATCCAGATGGTCGGTGCCGATGGTGCAGGTGCCGACAAAGCGCACCGCGCTGCCCTCCAGCAGCGCCCGGTCGACCCGGCTCACCGAGCGCACCAGCAGCAGCTCGGCATCGGCCAGCGCCGCGCGGTCGATGGCGCGGCCGGGCAGGCGGCGGATCTCGCCGAAGGCGGCGAAGAACTCATCGAGCAGGGGAATGTTCTCGTCGGCGACTATTCGCATGGCAGGGCTCCGCAACTGAGGCGGCCATTCTAAGCCAGGCATGGGCCTGCGTCGCCCCGCCACTGTAGCGCCCAGGCGCAGCACCACTGCGTTTTCCCGCTGCGGCCGGCAGGCGTAGAATCGACGGCTTTTCCAGCCCACCCGGATACCGCCCCGATGCTCGTCAATCCGCGCCTGCAGCGCCTGCGCCTGGAGCTGCGCAGCCTGATGCTGCTGGCCACGCCCATCATGGTCGCGCAGCTGGCGCACACCGCCATGGGCTTCGTCGACACCCTGATGGCCGGCCGGGTCGGGCCGCGCGATCTGGCGGCCGTGGCGCTGGGCAATTCCATCTGGGTGCCGGTGTTCCTGCTGATGACCGGCATTCTCCTGGCCACCACGGCCAAGGTCGCCCAGCGCTTCGGCGCCGGCGAGTCCGCCGCCATAGGCGCGCTGGTGCGCCAGGCACTATGGCTGGGGCTGGCGGTCGGCATGGCGGCGGCGACCCTGCTGTGGAACGCCGGCTGGATCCTCGAGGCGATGGCGGTGGAACCCGGACTGATCGAGCCGACCCTGGCCTACCTGCGCGCCGTGGCCTGCGGCTTTCCGGCGGTAGCGCTGTACCAGGTGCTGCGCTGCTGCAGCGACGGTTTGGGCCACACCCGGCCGAGCATGGTGCTGGGCATCATCGGCCTGCTGCTGAACATTCCGCTCAACTACATCTTCATCTACGGCAAGCTGGGCCTGCCGGCCATGGGCGGGGTCGGCTGCGGCTGGGCCACGGCGCTGGTGATGGTCGGCCTGCTGCTGGGCATGCTGTGGTGGATGAAATGGGCGCCCTACTACCGGCCGATCGCCCTGTTCGAGCGTTTCGAAAGGCCGCGCTGGCCGGCGATCCGGCCACTGCTGGCGATCGGGATGCCGATCGGCATCGCGATATTCGCCGAGGCCAGCATCTTCTCGGTGATCGCCCTGCTGATCGGCGGCCTCGGCGCCACAGTGGTGGCCGGCCACCAGATCGCGCTGAACTTCAGCTCCCTGGTGTTCATGATCCCCTACTCCCTGGGCATGGCCGTGACGGTGCGGGTCGGCCAGCAACTGGGCCGCCGCGATCCGCGCGGCGCGCGCTTCGCCGCCGGGGTAGGCATGGCCAGCGCCCTGGCCTACGCCTGCCTGTCGGCCAGCCTGATCCTGTTGCTGCGCGAGTCGATCGCGGCCATCTACAGCCCCGACCCCGAGGTCATCGCCCTGGCCGCCGGATTGATCATCTATTCGGCCTTCTTCCAGCTGTCCGACGCCGTTCAGGTCACCGCCGCCGGCGCCCTGCGTGGCTACCAGGACACTCGGGTGACCATGCTGCTGACCCTGTTCGCCTACTGGGGCATCGGCCTGCCGATCGGCTATGCCCTGGGCCTGAGCGACTGGCTCGGCGAGCCCAGCGGCCCGCGCGGGCTCTGGCAGGGGCTGGTGGTGGGGCTCAGCTGCGCGGCGGTGATGCTCTCGCTGCGCCTGGTCTCCAGTGCCCGACGGCACATACGCGCGGCTAAGCTGGGCGGATGAACGCCCGCCACCTTGTCCTCGCCTGCTTGCTGAGCCTGACGGCCTGCCAGCCGGCCGATCCTGGCCTGGCCCTGCAGGCCGATTACCTCGAGCGCCTGAACAACGCGCTCGACGGCGCGGGCGCCGAAGCCTTGGATCCGGCCATGCTGGTGCGCTACCGCCTGCCGGCCCGGCGCGAGCGCCTGATCGAAATCCCCGAACTGCGCATCAGCCTGCTCGAACTGCTGATCGAGATACGCCACTGCCCGCCCCTGCAGCAGCTGATCAGCCGGCGCAACAACAGCCTGGGCAAGCAGTTGCAACCCAGCAGTCGCCTGGCCTACGAAGGCGAGCTGCTGCGCGCCCTGGGCGACTGCCGAGAACATCTGAGCGCCAGCGGCGAAGAGCGGCAGAAACTGCTCGGCCTGCTCGATGAGCTGGCCGAACAGAAGCGCGCGCAACTGCCGGCGGTGTTCTGGAACGCGCTCAACGGCAGCCGCGAGTTCGAGCGCTACCTGCGCTTTTCCGAGCAGGCGCTGCCCGTCGCGCCAGTCGCGGACGCCGGCCTCGACGCCCTGGCCCAGCTCGCCGAGTTGGGCCAGGGCCTGCCTGCGCGTCTGCCGCCGCCCGCGGCGCAGCTCGAGCCGCTGTTCTTCGCCCTGCACGGCAGCGACCAGGGCGGGGCGCTGATCACCAGCCTGGCCAGCCTCAGCCATACCCTGGAACAGGCCAGCCGCCTGCTCGAGCAGCGCCGGCAGCAGCGCCCGCTCTGCCCCCAGGGCAAGCCGACGGCGCGCGGGCGCATCCTGCAGAATGTCTTCGTCAAGTTCTATGCCGCTGGCCTGCAGCCCTACCTGGCCCAGGTCCACCAGCGCGGCCAGCGCTGGAGCGCCAGCCTGGGCCAGCTCAGCAGCACGACGCAGATCCCGGAGACCATGCGCACCTATCTGGAGCAACTGGCCGGCGCCGAGGACTCGCTGTGGAACCGTTTCGAGCGGGCCAATGCCGAGCATGTGCGCGCCTGGCAGCGGA
>JBFHKK010000357.1:0-3307 GCA_041595475.1 Pseudomonas sp.
CGGGCGGATGCCGCGGGCGGCCAGGCGCTCGATCACCCGGGCCAGCACCGCGCGCGGCTCGAACTCGATGGGCGCCGCGGTGCCGTCCGAGCTGATCAGCATCTGCCCGAGTGGCTGGCTTTCCCAGCGCACCGGCTTGAGGGTGCCGGGAATCAGCCGGCGCGGCGCGTCCGGATCGCCATCGGCGAAGCAATAGTCGCCGATCGGGTAGAGGCCGCCCTGGGCGCCGAGCAGCACGCAGTTCTGCGGCAGCTTGAGGGGGCTACCGGCGGCGACCTTCTCGAGCATCTCGATGGGGTAGCGCTTGCCGTAGAAGTGCCCGGGAATGTCCAGGCAGATCAGGTCGACGTAGCGCACCTGGGGATGGGCGGCGCGGAAGGCGCGCACCTCGCCGAGCAGATCGGGCGTTGCGGACTGCAGGCTCATGAGGCTTGTCCCGGGCTGGCGGGCTTGCGGAACACCCAGAGCACCCGGGTTGGCTGGTCGCTGAGGTTGGCGTAGCGCAAGCGGCTGTGGGGCGGCACCTGGAAGCCATCGTTGGGACCCAGGGTCACCGGCTCCTCGGCGCCGTCGAGCCAGATGCTCAGGCTGCCCTCGAGAACGAAACCGCCCTGCTCGTCGCTGTCGTTAAGCGGCCCCTGGCCGCTGCTGGCACCCGGCTCCAGGTAGCTGTCGAGCAGGGAGAAGCCGGCGGCCAGGTTCGGCGAGACCAGCACATCGCTGATGCCGCCGCCGTAGTAGAGGGTGCGCCGCTCGCCGGGGCGGGTGACCCAGGGCAGCGCGCGCGGCTTGTCCAGGCTGTAGAAGTAGGTGGTGGGCACCCCCAGGGTCTCGCTGATCGCGGTCAGGTCGGCCACGGTCGGCTTCGACAGGCCGCGCTCGACCTGGGAGAGAAAGCCCACCGAACGGCCGATGCGCGCGGCCAGCTCGCCGAGGGTGAGCTGGCGGTACTTGCGCAGATCGCGAATCAGGATCGCCAGGCTTTCGATTTCATCCTGCTTGTCCATGCCGAGGCCTCAACCAAGCCGAGGCGCGCGGGTGCAGGTCAGCACCGGCAGACGATCGGCTAAAGGCCGAACGGGCGAGGCGATAGGAAAGCTGGGCATGGCGACTCCATGAAATTAACTGCAGATATTTCATGAAAATATACCGCGCATATTTCATGTCGCCAAGCCGGCGGAGTCGAACGCCTGAATGACGCGGCCGCTCAGTCGGCCAGCCTGACCTGGTTGCGCCCACCGTGCTTGGCTGCATAGAGCGCTTGGTCGGCCTTCTCCAGGAGCTCCCCCGCTTCGCCACAGGCCCTCTCGGTGCTGGCGATGCCGGCGCTGAAGGTGACGGAAAACGCCTGCCCCTTGTCGTTGAAGCTGAGGGCGGCGAAGCGTTCGCGGATCCCGTCGAGAATGCGCCGGGCCTGCTCCGGCGGGCAGTCCGGCAACACCGCGAGAAACTCCTCGCCACCGTAACGACCGAGGCTGTCGATGCGCCGCAGGCGCTGGCGCAGCAGGTTGGCCAGGGCGCGGATCACCTGGTCGCCGGCGCCGTGGCCGTGGTTGTCGTTGACCGCCTTGAAGTGGTCGATATCCAGCATCACCACGCTGGCCGGCTTTTCGCTGCGCTGGGCGCGCTCGAGCTCCACGGCCACCTGCTCCTTGATGTCGGCGTGCTTGAGCAGGCCGGTCAGGCTGTCGCGCGACAGCGCATTGCTGAGCAGGCGGGCGCGCTGGGCGCGGGCGAACACGGTGGCGATCAGGGCATTGTCGGAGATCGGCTTGGTGACGAAGTCGTCGCCGGCGATCAAGAGCGCGTTCATCTGCCGGCCGATGTCGGTTTCGGCCGACAGGTAGATGATCGGCACCCGCAGCCAGTCGTCGTTGAAGCGGATGATCTGCGCCAGCTCGGGGCCGGTGCAGCCGGGCATGTTGACGTCGAGCAGCACCACCTCGGGGTTGAAGCTCTTCATCCGCTCGAAGATCTGCGCCGGATCCTGGATCGTCTCCACCAGCATGTCGGCGCCGCGCAGCACCAGGCTGTAGCGGCTGGCCAGCTCGCGGTCGTCGTCGATGATCAGCACCCGGTAGGGCTCGCCCTGCTGCTGGGCGAAGCAGCGATCCAGGCGGTTCTCCAGCTGGGGAATGTCCACCGGCTTGGTGAAGAAACCCAGGGCGCCGACGCGCACCGCCTCCAGGCGGCTGGCGAAATCGTCCTGGGTGGTGATCACCAGCAACGGCAGCGGCGCCTGCAACCGCTTGTGCAGGGCCTGCGCGTAGCCCAGGCCGGTCTGCGCGGAGCCCTGCAGGTTGATGTCGACGATCAGCGCATCGGGCAGACGCTCCGCGAGGGCGGCGTCGAGGCTTTGGGTGTCGCTGAAATGCAAGGCGTGGTAACCGAAGGTGTCCAGGGTCAGGCGCATGCTCTCGCCGATCGCCGGCTCGTCCTCGAGGATATAGATCCAGCGCTGCTCACCCTCGGGTCTGGCGGCCTTGCGCAGCAGCCGGCCGAGACTCGGCGCCTCGCTGCGATACTGCTGCCCGGCCAATTGCCGCAGGCTGTCGACGAAATCGTCAAGACCGCGCAGCTTGTCCTGCAAGGTGTTCAGCCAGAGGTCGGCCTGCTGCTCGAGCTCGCGGGCGCGCTCGCCCAGACGCGCAAAGCCGAAGGTGCCGGCGGCGCCGGCCAGCTTGTGCAACTGGTCGCGGACAAGCTGCAACTGCTGCAGGCGCTCGTCCGGCGTGGCCGCCAGCAGCAGTTGCCCGGCCTTTTCAGCCAGGACCGGCAGCTCCCGGGCCAGGCGCTGGCTGAATTGCTCGGTAAGCTGCTGCAGCTGGCGCTGCACCTCGGCGCCTTGGTTGGGCTCATTCATGGGACTGACTCCAGATCTGCCGCACCTGGGCAGCCAACTGCATGGGGTCGAAGGGTTTGATGATCACGTCGCGGGCGCCCAGGCTGCGATAGTGGGCGATTTCCGCCGGCTGCACCTTGGCGGTCATGAAGGCCACCGGGATGCGCCCGATGTCGACCCGCTGCCGCAGTTTCTCCAGGGTCTGGGGGCCATCCATGCCGGGCATCATCACATCCAGCAGGATGAAATCCGGGGCGAAGCCCTGCACCTGATCCAGCGCCTCCTGACCGGAGGAACAGCTGAGCACCTGAAAGCCGCCCACGGCCTCCAGCGCGACCCGCGCCACGGCCTGGATCGAGGGGTCGTCTTCCACATGCAGGATACGGGTCAGCTCAGGCATGCCGAATCTCCTTGGCGCTCGGCGAGCGAGCGGGTAGTGAGGTGCAGTGTTGCCCATCGCACCCG
>JBFHKK010000358.1:0-3305 GCA_041595475.1 Pseudomonas sp.
TCCCGCCTACCTGCTGCTGGCCGCCTTGTTCGTGGTGCCCATCGCCCTGGCCGGGCAGATGCTGCTGCCGGCCGGGGTGAGCCCGGACTCCTTCGTCATCAGCCTGCCATTGGCCCAGGCCGAACCGGCGCTGGCCCTGCTGGCCTTCATCGGCGGTGCATCGGCGGCCACCGGGATGGTCATAGTCGCCTCGGTGGCGCTGTCGACCATGATCTCCAATGACATGCTGTTGCCCTGGCTGCTGCGCCGACAGCGCGCCGAGCGGCCGTTCGAGGCTTTCCGCCACTGGATGCTGACGGCGCGGCGCGTCAGCATCCTGGTCATCCTGCTGCTGGCCTATGTCTGCTATCGATTGCTCGGCGAAGGGGCCACGCTGGCGACCATCGGCCAGGTATCCTTCGCCGCCATCGGCCAACTGGCCCCGGCGATGTTCGGTGCCCTGCTGTGGAAACAAGCCAACAGTCGCGGCGTGTTCGCCGGGCTGATGGTCGGCGCGGCGCTGTGGTTCTACACCCTGATCCTGCCGCTGCTGTCCGGCGGACTGGGCTGGGACCTGGGCCGCTTCCCCGGCCTGCAGGCGCTGCTCTACGCGCCCCTGGGCGTGGAGATAGACCCGCTGACCCGCGGCATGCTGCTGTCCTTGCTTGGCAACTTCCTGCTGTTCGTCGCGGTGTCCTATTTTTCCCGCACGCGCTTTTCCGAGCACTGGCAGGCCGGCCGCTTCATCGGCCGCGACTTCGGCGCCCGGCCGAGCAGCCGCCGCCTGCTGGCGCTGCAGGTCAACGACCTGCTGCTGCTGGCCAGCCGCTTCATCGGCCAGGAGCGGGCCCAGCAGAGCTTCCAGCGCTACGCCGCCCGCCACGGACAGCCGCTGGAGCCCGAGCGGCCGGCCGATGGCGACTGGGTCGCCCACACCGAACGCCTGCTGGCCGGCGTGCTGGGCGCCTCCTCGACCCGCGCGGTGGTGCGCGCCGCGCTGGAGGGCCGCGAAGTTCAGGTCGAGGACGTGGTGCGCATCGTCGGCGAGGCCAGCCAGGTGCTGCAGTTCAATCGCGCCCTGCTGCAGGGCGCGATCGAGAACATCAGCCAGGGCATCAGCGTGGTCGACCGCGAACTGCGCCTGGTGGCCTGGAACCGCCGTTACCTAGAGCTGTTCGACTACCCCGAGGGCATGATCTATGTCGGCCGCCCGGTGGCCGAGCTGATCCGCTTCAATGCCCGGCGCGGCCTGCTCGGCGCCGGCGATCTGGACATCGAGGCCAGCGTCGCCCGGCGCCTGCACTGGATGCGCCAGGGCACCGCGCACCGCTACGAACGCGTGTTTCCCAATGGCCGGGTGATCGAACTGATCGGCAACCCGATGCCGGAAGGCGGCTTCGTCATGAGCTTCACCGACATCACCGAATTCCGCGCAACCGAGCAGGCCCTCAAGGCCGCCAACGAGGGTCTGGAGCAACGGGTGGCCGAACGCACCCTCGAGCTGTCGCAACTGAACCAGGCCCTGGCCGAGGCCAAGGCCCGCGCCGAGGCGGCCAACCAGTCGAAATCGCGCTTCCTCGCCGCGGTCAGCCATGACCTGATGCAGCCGCTCAATGCCGCCCGGCTGTTCTCCGCCGCCCTCGCCCACCAGGACCAGGCGCCGGCTCCGCAGACCCCTACCCTGCTGCAGCATCTGGACCGCTCGCTGCGCTCGGCCGAAGACCTGATCAGCGATCTGCTGGACATCTCACGCCTGGAAAGCGGACGCATCACCCCCGAGCGCCGGACCTTCGCCCTGAACGAGCTGTTCGACACCCTGGGCGCCGAATTCAAGGCCCTGGCCGCCGATCAGGCCATCGATTTTCGCCTGCGCGGCAGCCGCCTGCGGATCGACAGCGACATCAAGCTGCTGCGCCGGGTGCTGCAGAACTTCCTCACCAACGCCTTTCGCTACGCCCAGGGCCGGGTGCTGCTGGGCGTGCGCCGCGAGGGCGAGTACCTGCGCCTGGAGGTCTGGGATCGTGGTCCCGGCATCGCCGCCGACAAGCTCAAGCTGATCTTCGAGGAATTCAAGCGCCTGGACAACCACCAGACCCGCGCGGAAAAGGGCCTGGGCCTGGGCCTGGCGATCGCCGACGGCCTGTGCCGGGTGCTCGAGCATCCGCTTCGGGTGCGCTCCTGGCCCGGCAAGGGCAGCGTCTTCAGCGTGACGGTGCCGCTGGCCCGCAGCCAGGCGAGCAGCGGGCAACCGTCAACGGCAGCGCGGCAGCCGCAGCCATTGGCGGGCGCCCAGGTGCTCTGCATCGACAACGAGGAGAGCATTCTCACCGCCATGGCCAGCCTGCTGTCGCGCTGGGGCTGCCAGGTCTGGACCGCAGGCAATCGCCAGGAGTGCGAGCAGTTGCTGAACAGGGCGATCCGCCCGCAACTGGCGCTGGTCGACTATCACCTGGATGCCGGCGAAACCGGCACCGAACTGATCGCCTGGCTGCGCGCCCGGCTCGGCGAACCCTTGCCCGGGGTGGTGATCAGCGCGGATCGCCGCCCCGAGCTGATCGCCCAGGTGCATGCCGCTGGCCTGGACTATCTGGCCAAACCAGTCAAGCCGGCGGCCCTGCGGGCCCTGCTTAGCCGTCACTTGCCGCTCGACTGAGACTCGCCCGCCGCTGACCTGGGACAAGGTGTCGCGCCGGCCAATGGCTAGACTGGCGAGAAAATGCCCGCCCAAGGACGCGCCATGCCCGAAGCCCTCGACACCCTGCTCAACTTCGCCAGCGCCCTGGCCGCCGGCCTGCTGATCGGCGCCGAGCGCGGCTGGCAACAGCGCGATATCGAGGAAGGCGGCCGCGCCGCCGGCATCCGCACCTTCGCCCTCTGCGGCCTGCTCGGCGGCTTCGCCCTGCTGCTCGGCGAACGCTTCGGTGTGGCGGCCTGGGCCGTGATCTTCGCCGGCTTCGCCGCACTGGTGATCGCCGCCTACTTCGTCGCTCTGCGCACCCAGGACGACATCGGCATGACCAGCGAAGTGGCCATGCTGATCACCTTCCTGCTCGGCAGCCTGGCGGTCGCCGGCCATCCGCCCCTGGCCGCCGCCGGCGCCGTGGCGGTGGCCTTGATCCTGAGCCTCAAGCAGGTCCTGCACGGGGCGCTGCGGCGGCTGACCGAGGGCGAACTGTCTGGGGTGCTGAAGCTGCTGTTCATTTCCCTGGTGCTGCTGCCGGCCCTGCCCAACCAGGGCTACGGTCCTTGGCAGGTGTTCAACCCCTATGTCACCTGGTGGATGGTGGTGCTGATTGCCGGGCTGGGCTTCGCCGCCTATATGGCCA
>JBFHKK010000359.1:0-3305 GCA_041595475.1 Pseudomonas sp.
CGACAAGCACAGGGTCAAGGAGGCGGTGCTCAAGGCGGTGGAGGCGGTGCCCGGGTGCATCGACCTGCCGGGCCGGCAGGCCGATGTCTGGCTCACCGAGTTCGGCGACAGCAGCCTGAACTTCGAACTGGTGGTCTGGGTTGAGCACGATCTGATGATCTCGCCCGGCGCGACCCAGGCGCGTTTTCTCTGGGCCATCGAGGACCAGCTGCGCGCCGCCGAGGTGGAGATTCCCTTTCCCCAGCGTGACCTGCATCTGCGCTCCGGCAGCCTGCGTCTGGAACTGGGCGAGGGTGAGCGTCTGCGCGTGCAGCGCGATGGCCCTTCGCCGAGCGATGATGATCGGCAGTCTTGAGCCGCTGTGAGGGTTTCGGCCGGCCTCGGAGGCGCTATGGGGCAGGCGCCGACGGCCAGTTCAGGGTGCCGGCGTCCTCGAAACGCAGGCTGCCGAACAGACCGCCGGCGAGCTTGCCGCGCAGCAGGTAGGGCAGATTTTCGCCGCGCCTGTGCGCGGCGGCGCCCCAGGCCTGGCGCATGACCGAGAAGGCGCTGATGCTCACCGGCACGCTGAGCAGGGCCTCGCCGAAGCGCGGCACCTCGCCGCGCTGGTCGCTGACGCCGCTGGCCAGGGGCTGGCCATTGATGTCCAGTTCCAGGGCCACTCCGTCGTAGCGGATGGCATCGTCGTTGGGGTTCTGCACCCGCAGCTTGAGCGCAAAGCGCATCTCCATCCCCTCGCCAGGCAGGGGCTCCAGCCCCGCCAGCTGGATGCGCGGCGGATCGCGCGGGGTCAGGCTGCTGCAGGCCGACATCAGCAGGCAGAGGGCGAGCACACACCAATGGCCGGGTGAAGGGACAATGCCGGTTGCGTGCATGGTCGGGCTCCGCGGGACGTGTCCTCAGAGCATAGACCGCGAGTGTCAGGTCGGGACCAGTGCCTCCCTGTGGCGAGCCACTGGGCAGCCGTTGGTCCGAGAAAAAAGCCGAGGGTTTCGCTTGGTCGGATTTGGCTTGGGTTTTGCTCAAGCCTGCCGATAGATGTGCTCGAGGGCCGACTCGCGCCGCTACAGGCGGGCCGTTGGCCGCGGGCGCAAATAGGGGCTGCTGTTTTTTGACAGTTTATGCCAATCTTCTGTCGTCCTCTGTCGCGGGGCCCGCATTGGTCGGGGCTTGCGGGCACTGAATGCAGTGCCCGGCAGGGGACGGATGGATGAGGCTCAAGGAGGGAGCTCAAGGCCACAGATCACAAGCGGCCGCCTTCTGCAGTCGCGCCTCGGGCGCTCTGCCTGGGCGCAGCCAGGGGGAACGCGCACTTGCAGTGGTTCGCACACAAAAAACACAAGGCGGACGAGTTGCTGGGGATCGAGACCGGTCCCGAAGGCATCGCCCTGGCACGCGTGGCACGCGCCGCCGGGCAGGCGCCGCGCCTGCTCGCCTGCCAGTTCCGCCCGGCTTCGCTGGCCGAGCAGCCGGCCGCGCTGACCGCGTTGGTCGAGGAATTGGATCTGGCCGGCCTGCCGGTCAACCTGGTGCTGCACCCGGCCACCTACCAGATGCACCTGCTCGACAGCCCCGAGGTGCCGGCCGAGGAATTGCGCGACGCCATGCGCTGGCGGGTCAAGGAGCTGGTCGCCGAGCCCCTCGAGAACATCGTCATGGACGCCTTCGGCCTGCCGGCCGATGCCTATCGCGGGCGCTCGCGCATGGCCTACTGCGCGGTGCTGGCCAAGGCGCAGATGCAGGCGTTTGGCGGTCTGTTGCGTCAGGCCGGGTTGCGTCCGCGGTGCATCGATGTGACCGAAATGGCCTTTCGCAACCTCGGCCTGCTGGCCGGTGCCGAGGCCATGAACATCGCGCTGCTGCGCCTGCGCTCCAGCGAGGGGCTGATCACCGTGCAAAATGGCGCCGACCTCTACATGGCGCGGCGCATCGAGCAGGGCCTGGATCAGGCCGGCGAGGATGCCGCGGCCATTACCCTGGAGATCCAGCGCTCGCTGGACTACTTCGAGAGCCAACTGGGCAAGGGCTATATCAATCGCCTGTTGCTGTTACCCATGAAGCGCGATGGTGCAGCCGCCCTGCAGGCGCTGACCGCCGGACTGGCGGTGAAGCTGCAGGCGCTGGATCTGCGCGCGCTGTTTCCCGAGCAGGCCGCCGCCGACCTCGACGAGTCGCAGCAGGCCTACTGCATGGCCGCAGTGGGCGCGGCGCTGCGCCAGGAGGCGGTCTGATGCAGAACCTCAATCTCTACCAGGTCGAGCGTCGCCGCCGCGGCGGCCCGCGCCCACGGCAGATGCTCGCCGGCCTGTCTGCGCTGGTGCTGCTCTGTGCCGGCCACGGTGGCTGGCAGTTCTGGCAACTCCAGCAGGCACAGAGCCGTTTGGCCCAGGCCGAAACCCAGGCCCAGGCGCAGGAAGATGCCCTGGCGGCGGCCCAGGCGAGCTTCGTCGAGCCGCAACTGGACAGTCGCTTGCCCCTTGAGTTGGCCGCCCGCGAGCGCGACAACCAGGAGTTGCAGCGCCTGGTCGCCTACCTGCAGTTGCAGGCCAGCCAGCGCCGCGAGGGTTTCCTCGCGCCCCTGCAGGCCCTGGCCAGCCAGCATCCGCAGCGCGGTCTCTGGCTGAGTGCGATCAGTCTGGACGAGGGCGGCCGGCAGATGCGTCTGCAGGGGCTCAGTCAGGACCAGGAACTCTTGCCTCAGTATCTCGAGCGGTTGGGCCAGAGCCCGGTATTCAAGGGCCGCGAATTCGCTCGCTTCGATGTGCAGCGTGGCGATGACCAGACCCTGCGCTTCGATCTGTCCTCGCGCGCCAAAGATCAGGAGTCCGAGCATGAATGAGTGGTTGCAGCGTTGGTTGGCCTTGGCGCCGCGCGAGCAGTGGCTGGTCTATGGCGGCGGCCTGGCGCTGGCCGGGATGCTCTACCTGCTGCTGCTGGGCGATCCGCTGGCCAACCGCCTGCGTCAGGTGCAGGCTGCGCAGGCGTTGGCCGAGGCCCGGCAGCTGGAGGCCGAGGCCGGCCTGGCGGGGCTGCAGGCCAAGCTTGCCAGCGACCCCAGCATCGCCTATCGCAGCGCCCTGCTGATGGCCTCGACGACCCGCGAGGAGCTGATCCGGCAGATCGACGAGAACACCGCCGCGCTGCTGACCCCGGCCAAGATGAAAGCGGTGCTGGAGCAGTTGCTGCAGGCCCAGCCGCGCCTGCAACTGGTCCAAGTGGAAAGCTTCAGCGAGCCGGTGCAGTTGCCCGGCGTCGACGCCGCAAGCGGGGAAGCCGGCGAGCAGCCGGCGATCGCGCCCGTCACC
>JBFHKK010000360.1:0-3287 GCA_041595475.1 Pseudomonas sp.
GCGATGCCGAGGAACAGCGCCAGCGGCAGCAGCAGAATCAATCGTCTCATGCCTGCACTCCTGCCCCACCCAGGGCTTCGCGCACCCGGGTCTTGACCTTCAGCCGATAGCGCTTGTCACTGGCCGCGAGCAGGCCGCCCAGGCCCATCAGCAGGGCGCCCAGCCAGATCCAGCGAACGAACGGCTTGATGTGCACGCGCACCGCCCAGGCGCCGTTCTCCAGCGGCTCGCCGAGGGCGACGAAGAGGTCGCGGGTGAAACCGGCATCGATGCCGGCCTCGGTCATCACCGAGTTCTGCACGGTATACAGGCGCTTCTCCGGGTGCAGCACGGCGATCTGCTGATCGCCTTCGAGGACGCGTACCGTGCCCTTGTCCGAGGTGAAGTTGGGCCCCTGGTAATGCCGCGCGCCGTCGAAGACGAAGCGGTAGCCGCCCAGCTCCACCGAATCACCAGGGGCCATGCGCAGATCGCGCTCATAGCTGCCGACGCTGGTCAGCACCACCCCCAGGGCGCAGACCGCCAGGCCCAGGTGCGCCAGCTGCATGCCCCAGTAGCTGCGGCCCAGGCCCGGCAGGCCGCGCAGCAGGCCCTTGTGCCGGGTCTTGTCGTGGATATCGCGCAGCCCGGCCAGCACCACCCAGGCCGCCAGCAGCCAGACCGCCAGCACCGCCCAGCTGAAATCCCCGACCAGCCAGGCAGCCAGCCCGGCCAGGCCGACACTGCTCAGCAGCACCGGGGTCAGCATGCGCAGCAGCCAGCGCAGCGGTGTGTCCTTCCAGCGCACCAGGACGCCGAAGGCGATCATCGCCATCAGCAGCCCCATCAGCGGCACGAACAGGGCGTTGAAATACGGCGGGCCGACCGACAGCTTGGCGCCGGTCATGGCATCGAGCACCAGCGGATAGAGGGTGCCGAGCAGGATCATGGCGGCGGCCACCACCAGAATCAGGTTGTTCACCAGCAGCAGGGTCTCGCGCGACCAGAGACCGAAGCCGACCTGGCTCTTGACCACGGGCGCGCGCAAGGCGAACAGGGTCAGGGAGCCGCCGACCACCAGCAGCAGGAAGATCAAAATGAACACCCCGCGCTCCGGATCGCTGGCGAAGGCATGCACCGAGGTGAGCACGCCCGAGCGCACGAGGAAGGTGCCGAGCAGGCTCAGGGAGAAGGCGGCGATGGCCAGCAGCACCGTCCAGCTCTTGAACACCCCGCGCTTTTCCGTCACGGCCAGCGAGTGGATCAGCGCCGTGCCGACCAGCCAGGGCATGAAGGAGGCGTTCTCCACCGGGTCCCAGAACCACCAGCCACCCCAGCCCAGTTCGTAGTAGGCCCACCAGGAGCCCAGGGCGATGCCGATGCCGAGAAAGGCCCAGGCGACCAGGGTCCAGGGCCGTGACCAGCGCGCCCAGGCCGCGTCCAGCTTGCCGCCGAGCAGCGCGGCGATGGCGAAGGCGAAGGCCACCGAAAAGCCGACATAGCCCATGTAGAGCATCGGCGGGTGGATGATCAGGCCGAAGTCCTGCAGCAACGGATTGAGGTCGCGGCCATCGGCCGGGCTGTTGGGCAGAAGGCGTTCGAAGGGATTGGAGGTGACGATCAGAAACAGCAGAAAGCCGATGCTGATCAGTCCCATCACGCTCAGCACCCGGGCCAGCATCTCCTCCGGCAGTTGCCGCGAGAAGATCGACACGGCGAAGGTCCAGCCGGCCAGGATCAGCGCCCAGAGCAGCAGCGAGCCCTCGTGGGCGCCCCAGACCGCGCTGAACTTGAAGTACCAGGGCAGCGCGCTGTTGGAGTTGCTGGCGACATAAGCCACGGAAAAATCGTCGACCATGAAGGCGTGGGTCAGGCAGACGAAGGCGAAGGCGACGAAGGCGAACTGGCCCCAGGCCGCCGGCGCCGCCAGGCTCATCCACAGGTGGTCGCCGCGCCAGGCGCCGATCAGCGGCAGGGTCGCCTGCACCAGGGTCAGGCACAGGGCCAGGATCAGCGCCAGATGGCCGAGTTCGGGAATCATTGCGCGGCCCCTTTGCTGGCGGCGTCGTGCTGCTGCTTCATGCCGCTCTGCTCCAGGGCCTGCATGACTTCCGGCGGCATGTAGTTCTCATCATGCTTGGCCAGCACCTCGTCGGCGACCAGCAGGCCGTCACCGTCCAGCTTGCCCAGGGCGACTATGCCCTGACCCTCGCGGAACAGGTCCGGGAGTATGCCGCTGAAGCGGATGGTCACCCTGCCGACCCCGTCGGTGACGACGAAATCGGTCTGCAGCGAATCGCCGGAGCGCTTGACCGAGCCCCGCTCGACCAGGCCGCCGGCGCGGATGCGGGTGTCCTGCGGCGCTTCGCCGTTGGCGATCTGGGTCGGCGAATAGAACAGGTTGATGTTCTGTTGCAGCGCCGTCAGGGCCAGGGCCACGGCCACACCACAACCGGCCAGTATGGCCAGGACGATCAGCAGACGCTTCTTGCGCACGGGGTTCACTTCGACTCCTCCCGGCGCAGACGACGCGCCTCGTCTTGCAGATAACGGCGCCGCGCCAGCAGCGGCAGCGCCACGTTCAGCGCCAGCACCGCCAGGCTGATGGCGTAGGACGACCAGACATAGACGCCATGGTTGCCCATGGCGAGGAACTCGCCAAAGGAGCCGAAACTCATAGGACCCTCTCCACCTGAGTCTTGATCTCGCTGCGCGCCCAGCTGCTGCGGGCCTCGCGCCTGAGCACCTCGAGGCGCATGCGCAGCAGCAGCACGGCGGCGAAGAAGCAGTAGAAGCCCAGCACCATGATCAGCAGCGGCAGCCACATCTGCGCCGGCATGGCCGGCTTCTCCACCACACTGAAGGTCGCCGGCTGGTGCAGGGTGTTCCACCAGTCGACCGAATACTTGATGATCGGGATATTCACCACTCCGACGATCGCCAGCACCGCGCAGGCCTTGGCCGCGCTGTCGCGGTTGCTGATGGCCTGGCCGAGGGCGATCACCCCGAAGTAGAGGAACAGCAGGATCAGCATCGAGGTCAGGCGCGCGTCCCAGACCCAATAGGTACCCCAGGTCGGCTTGCCCCAGATAGCCCCGGTGACCAGGGCGATGGCGGTCATCCAGGCGCCTATGGGCGCTGCCTGCTGCAGGGCGATGTCGGCCAGCTTCATCTTCCATACCAGGCCGACCACCCCGGCCACGGCCAGCATCAGGTAGATCGATTGCGCCAGGAAGGCCGCCGGCACGTGGATGTAGATGATCCGGAAGCTGTTGCCCTGCTGGTAGTCCGGCGGCGCGAAGGCCAGC
>JBFHKK010000361.1:0-3287 GCA_041595475.1 Pseudomonas sp.
GCCTTGCCGGTCTTGGCCCCGGCCGACTCGATCACGTCCGGGTAGATGGTGCCCTGGGCAAGAAACTGAATATTTTCCAGCTTGCTGGCTTCGGCATCGAACACGTCGATAAAGGTACGACCGATGATCTTGCGCTTCTTCTCCGGATCGGCTTCGCCGGCCAGGTTGCCGAGGAATTGCTCCTCGGCATTGGCGCGAATCACCTTGACCCCCATGTTCTCGGCGAACATGGCCATCACCTGCTCGCCCTCGTGCAGACGCAGCAGGCCGTTGTCGACGAACACACAGGTCAGCTGGTCGCCGATCGCCCTGTGCAGCAGGGCCGCGACCACCGAGGAATCGACGCCGCCGGACAGGCCCAGCAGCACGTTGGAGCTGCCGACCTGGGCGCGCACCTGGGCGATGGCGTCCTCGACGATGTTCGAGGGCGTCCACAAGGCCGCGCAGCCGCAGATCTCCAGGACGAAGCGCGAGAGGATGCGCCCGCCCTGCCGGGTGTGAGTCACTTCCGGATGGAACTGCACGCCGTAATAGCCGCGCTCGTCGTCGGACATGGCGGCGATCGGGCAGCTCGGAGTGCTGGCGAGAATATGGAAGCCTTTCGGCAGGCTGGTGACCTTGTCGCCGTGGCTCATCCACACGTCCAGGCCCAGCACGCCGTCGTCGTCGACATGATCCTCGATGCCATCGAGCAGGCGGCCCTTGCCGACCACATCGACCCGGGCGTAGCCGAACTCGCGCAGGTCCGAGCCCTGCACCTTGCCGCCGAGCTGCTCGGCCATGGTCTGCATGCCGTAGCAGATGCCCAGCAGCGGCACGCCCAGGTCGAACACCGCCTGGCGCGCGCGCGGGCTGTCGGCCTGATGCACCGACTCGGGGCCGCCGGCGAGGATGATGCCGCGCGGGGCGAAGGCGCGAATGTCCTCGTCGCTCATGTCCCAGGGGTGCAGTTCGCAATAGACGCCGATCTCGCGCACGCGACGGGCGATCAGCTGGGTGTACTGGGAGCCGAAATCCAGGATCAGGATGCGGTGGGCGTGAATGTCAGGATGGGCCATGGCCGTCTCTCGTTGCAAAGTTCACAAATGACAAGGGGCTGCAGAACAGCCCCCGGTCGATTCAGTGCGCTGGACTTCAGCCCACGCGATAGTTCGGGGCTTCCTTGGTGATCTGCACGTCGTGCACATGGGACTCGGCCATGCCGGCGCCGGTGATGCGCACGAACTGCGGCTTGCTGCGCATCTCCTCGATGCTGGCGCAGCCGGTGTAGCCCATGGAGGCGCGCAGGCCGCCCATCAGCTGATGGACGATGGCGGCCATGGCGCCCTTGTACGGCACCCGCCCCTCGATGCCCTCGGGCACCAGCTTCTCGGCGCCGGCCGAGGAGTCCTGGAAATAGCGGTCGGACGAACCCTGGGCCTGGGCCATGGCGCCCAGCGAGCCCATGCCGCGATAGGCCTTGTAGGAGCGCCCCTGGAACAGCTCGACCTCGCCCGGCGCCTCTTCGGTGCCGGCCAGCATGGAGCCGATCATCACCGCCGAGGCCCCGGCGGCAATGGCCTTGGACAGGTCGCCGGAGAAGCGGATGCCGCCGTCGGCGACCAGGGGCACGCCGCTGCCGGCCAGGGCCGCGGCGACATTGGCCACCGCGCTGATCTGCGGCACGCCGACGCCGGCGACGATGCGGGTGGTGCAGATCGAACCCGGGCCTATGCCGACCTTGACCCCGTCGGCGCCGGCCTCGACCAGGGCCTTGGCCGCCTCGCCGGTGGCGATGTTGCCGCCGATCACCTGCACCTCGGGGAAGTTCTGCTTGACCCAGCGCACCCGGTCGATCACGCCCTTGGAGTGGCCGTGGGCGGTGTCGACTATGATCACATCGACGCCGGCGGCGACCAGCGCGGCAACCCGGTCACCGGTATCGGCACCGGTGCCGACCGCGGCGCCGACGCGCAGGCGCGCCTGGTCGTCCTTGCTGGCCAGCGGATAGGCCTTGGCCTTCTCGATGTCCTTGACGGTCATCATGCCCTTGAGGCGAAAGGCGTCGTCGACGATCAACACCTTCTCGATGCGGTGCTTGTGCAGCAATCCGCGTACGGTTTCCTTGTCGACCCCTTCCTTGACCGTGACCAGGCGCTCCTTGGGCGTCATCACCTCACGCACCAGGGCGTCGAGACGATTCTCGAAGCGCACGTCGCGGGAGGTAACGATGCCCACCAGGTCGCCATCGGACAGCACCGGCACGCCGGAGATGTTGTTCTGCCGGGTCAGCTCGAACAGGTCGCGGATGGTCGCCTCGGCCTCGATGGTGATCGGGTCCTTGACCACGCCGGCCTCGAACTTCTTGACCTTGCGCACCTCGGCGGCCTGCTGCTCGATGGTCATGTTCTTGTGGATGATGCCGATGCCGCCTTCCTGGGCCATGGCGATCGCCAGGCGGGCCTCGGTCACGGTGTCCATGGCGGCGGACAGCAGCGGGATATTCAGTTCGATGCCACGGGTCAGGCGAGTCTTGAGGCTGACATCCTTCGGCAGGACTTCGGAATAACCGGGAATAAGTAGAACGTCGTCGAAGGTAAGGGCTTCTTGACTGATACGCAGCATGGCGGGGGGCTCCCAGACGGGAAAATTGGAAGCGCGCCATTATACCCACGCGACCCTGCCCGCTCAACGCAAAGAACGCAGCGCGGCGATATCCGTCTTCCCTCGGGCTGGCTCGCGTGTTCGAGGCCGGCGCCCTATGGCCGCGCCGGCAAAGGCTTTATCATGCCGGCCATGTTCAAGGACCCCTTCCAGCGCCTGGGCCTCGACCGCGAGGTGCTCAGCGTCAGCCAGCTCAACAGCCGCGCCCGTCTGCTGCTGGAGGACGTGTTCGCCAGCGTCTGGGTCGAGGGGGAAATCTCCAACCTGGCCAAGCCGGCCTCCGGCCACCTGTATTTTACCCTCAAGGACAGCCAGGCCCAGGTGCGCTGCGCGCTGTTCCGGCAGAACGCCGCGCGGGTGCGCCAGGCCCTGCGCGACGGCCTGGCGGTCAAGGTACGCGGCAAGGTCTCGCTGTTCGAGGGCCGCGGCGACTACCAGCTGATCGTCGATGCGCTGGAGCCGGCCGGCGACGGCGCCCTGCGCCTGGCCTTCGAGGCACTGAAGGAAAAGCTCAGCGGTGAAGGCCTGTTCGCCGCCGAGCGCAAGGCGCCCCTGCCCGCCCATCCGCGGCGTATCGGCATCGTCAGCTCGCCCAGCGGCGCGGTGATCCGCGACATCGTCAGCGTATTCCGGCGCCGCTCGCC
>JBFHKK010000362.1:0-3263 GCA_041595475.1 Pseudomonas sp.
CCAGATGCGAACCGATGAAACCGGCGCCGCCGGTGACCAGAATGGGGGCTTCAGACATGGCGGTAGTAGCGCTCCAGGAGGCCGGGCAGGGCGGCGCGCCAGGCGCGCGGTTTGATGCCAAAGGTGTGCAGGATCTTCTTGCAGGCGAGCACCGCATGCTGCGGCTCCTCGGCGGCGTCCGTGCAGGCGACATGGGCCTGGGCGACAACCGTCTCGGCCAAGCCTTGGCGGTAGTGACGGGCTTCGCCGAGTATGGCCTGGCCCAGGGCCAAAGCCGTGGTCGCCTCATGCCCGCCATAGTGGTAGGTACCCCACAGGGGCGCCTGGCAGTCGAGTTGCTTGAGCACCGCGAGTATCACCCGCGCGGCATCCTCGACCGGGGTCGGGTTGCCGCGCCGGTCATCGGCCAACTGCAGCGGTTCATCGCGCTCGGCGCGGGCGAGAAAGCGCCCCAGGCGGCCCTCGGGGCTGTCGTCGATCAGCCAGCCGAAGCGCAGCAGGACATGCCGCGGACAACTCGCCCGCACAGCCTGCTCCATGCGCCACAGGGCCTGACCGCGGCTATCCAGGGGCAAGGGGTCGTCTTTTTCGCTATAGGCCGTCGCCCGCGAACCATCGAAGATCCGATAGCTCGAGGGCTGCAACAGGCAGATGCCATGTTGCTGGCAGAGCTCGGCCAGGCGCTCGACGGCGCGCTCCTGTTCGGCCAGCTGCGCCGGCGCCACGCCGTCAGCCTGGAACCAGTCGAAGTAATAGGCCAGGTTGATCAGCGCATCGGGATGGGTGTCGTCCAGCAACTGACCGAGGCTGGCGGCATCCCAGCCCTCGGGCGGCGGCCGCGGGGCGAGGAAGCCGATGTCCTCCTCGGCGCCGAGGCGAATCAGCGCCTGCCCCAGCGCGCTGCCACCGCCCAGTAGCATCAGGCGCATTCGCATGATCGCGGTTTGGCTCTGACCTAGAACGGAATGTCGTCGTCGAAGCTGTCGAAGTCCGGCGCAGGCTGCGACGGCTGCTTGGCCGCCGGACGCGCGGCCTGCTGCGGCTCGCGCTGGGGCGCCGGGCGCTGCTGACGCGGGGCATTGTCGCCACCATCGCCGCTCGGGCGGCCGCCGAGCAGCTGCATGGTGCCCTGCATGTCGACGATGATTTCCGTCGTATAGCGCTTGATCCCGTCCTTTTCCCACTCGCGGGTCTGCAGCTTGCCCTCGATGTACACCTGCGAGCCCTTGCGCAGGTATTCGCCGGCGATCTCGGCGACCTTGCCGAACAGGGCGACGCGGTGCCATTCGGTCTTCTCGACCTTCTGCCCGGTCTGCTTGTCGGTCCACTGCTCGCTGGTGGCCAGGCTCAGGTTGGTCACCGCGTTGCCGCTGGGCAGGTAGCGCACTTCGGGATCCTGGCCGCAGGTGCCGACCAGAATGACTTTGTTAACCCCACGGGCCATAACGTTCTCCTAGGCTGTCAGCATGTCGCCGGCGCGGCTTCGATCAGGCGCTCCAGGGACATGCGATCCAATTGTTGAGTGTCCAGTTTGATGTAGATGGCGGCTTCGTCAGGCACGACCACGGCATCCGCCACGCCCGGCACTGCCAGCAAACGCTCGGCCAGCCCGGTTTCTTGCAGTGCCGCCGCCGACAGCGGCAGGCGCAGGCTGGTGACATAAGGCGGTTCGCGCATAGTAGCAGCAAAGCCCAGCCAAAACAGAGCCAGGGCCGCGCAGCCGAGGAACACCCCCGAGAGGCCGTGATGCTGGTACAGCCAGCCGCCGAGAATGCCGCCCAGAGCCGCGCCGAGGAACTGGCTGGTGGAGTACACGCCCATGGCGGTGCCCTTGCCGCCGGCCGGCGCCACCTTGCTGATCAGCGACGGCAGCGAGGCTTCCAGCAGGTTGAAGGCGGTGAAGAACACCACCGTGCCCAGCACCAGGCTGCGCAGGCTGTCGCCGAAGGCCCAGAAATACAGCTCGCAGGCCAACACCACGGCGACCGCGGCCAGCAGTACCCGCTTCATCTGCCGCTGCTTCTCGCCATAGATGATGAACGGCAGCATGCCGAAGAAGCCGATGAGCAAGGCGGTCAGGTACACCCACCAGTGCTCTTCCTTGGGCAAGCCGCCCTGCTCCACCAGGGCCAGCGGCAGGGCGACGAAGCTGGCCATGAGAATCGCATGCAGGGCCAGGATGCCGAAATCCAGGCGCAACAGGTCGGCGTGCCTGAGGGTCGACCACAGCGCCTGCTTGGCCACCCCGGATTCGCGATGCTGCAAGGGCCCGCTGCTGCGCGGCACCAGCACGGCGACGATCAGCAGGCCGCACAGGGCCATGCCGGCGGTGACCCAGAACAACCCGGACAAGCCGAAGGCGCGGGTCAGCAGCGGACCGACCACCATGGCCACGGCGAAGGACAGGCCGATGCTCATGCCGACCAGGGCCATGGCCTTGGTCCGGTGCTGCTCGCGGGTCAGGTCCGAGAGCAGCGCCATCACCGCCGCCGAGATGGCCCCGGCACCCTGCAGCACGCGACCGGCGATCACCCCCCAGATGGAGTCGGCATTGGCCGCCAGCACGCTGCCGGCGGCGAAGATCAGCAAGCCCGCGTAGATCACCGGGCGCCGGCCGATGCGGTCGCTGAGCATGCCGAAGGGCACCTGCAGCAGCGCCTGGGTCAGGCCGTAGGCGCCGATGGCCAGGCCGATCAGCGTCGGCGTCGCCCCGGCCAGATCCATGCCGTAGGTCGCCAATACCGGCAGAACCATGAACATGCCGAGCATGCGAAACGCGAACACCAGCGCCAGGCCACCGGCCGCGCGGGTTTCGCCGCCGCTCATGCGCTCGTTGTGCGGATCGTGCATGACAAAGGTCCCAGTCGAACAAGCCGGCGATTCTAGCAGCCCTGCCGCCTGCGGCACAGGCGCGCGCTTTGCCCCAGGGCGCAGGCGGCCCGTATACTTGCCGGTTTCCGCCCGCCATGCGAGGCCGCTGTTTGTGGACAAGATTCTGATCCGTGGGGCGCGCACCCATAACCTGAAGAACATCGACCTGACCCTGCCGCGCGACAAGCTGATCGTGATCACCGGCCTGTCCGGCTCGGGCAAATCCTCGCTGGCCTTCGACACCCTCTACGCCGAGGGCCAGCGCCGCTACGTCGAGTCGCTCTCGGCCTATGCCCGGCAGTTCCTGTCGATGATGGAAAAACCCGACGTCGACACCATCGAAGGCCTGTCGCCGGCGATTTCCATCGAGCAGAAGTCCACCTCGCACAACC
>JBFHKK010000363.1:0-3256 GCA_041595475.1 Pseudomonas sp.
CGCCCCTGTAGAGCCCGTCGCCCTCGACGAAGCCCACATAGTTCAACTGGCTGGCCTGCTCAAGCAACTGCGCCGCCTGCTTGACCTGTTGATTTCCCTTGAGCGCTTCACTGCCTATGTTCAACAGCGCGATCCGCGGCCTGAGCAAGCCAAGCGCTTCGGCCGCCACAGCGCCCATCAGGGCGAACTGATAGAGGTGCTCAGGAGTGCAATCGACATTGGCACCCAGATCAAGCAAGTAACTGCGGCCCGCCTGGGTTGGGATAGCCGTCATCATGGCCGGCCGGTCGATGCCAGGCAGCGTCTTGAGAAGATGCCGCGACAGCGCCATCAGCGCACCGGTATTGCCGGCGCTGACACAGGCGTGCGCAATTCCATCTCGCACCAGTTCCAGGGCCACACGCATGGAGGCATCAGGCTTGCTTCGCAAGACCTGGGCCGGACGCTCATCCATGGCAATGCTTTCGCCGGCGTGATGAACGCGCAGGCGGCTGCGATCGACCGGCCCATGCTGGGCGATCAATGCTTCGAGAAGGGATTCTTGGCCGACAAGGACCACATGCAAGGAGGGCAATTCAGCCAGACAAGCGATGCTGGCCGGAACAACAGAATGGGGACCGAAGTCCCCACCCATTGCATCAATCGCGATGATCGGAGCGGACAAGGATTACTCGTCAGCGCCCTTGTCGATCACTTTGCGACCACGGTAGACGCCTTCCGGAGACACGTGGTGGCGCAGGTGAACTTCACCGGTGCTCTTCTCGACGGACAGGGCGTTACCCTCGAGCGCGTCGTGGGAGCGACGCATATCGCGGGCGGAACGGGATTTTTTGTTCTGCTGAACAGCCATAACTGATTAACTCCTAAACGTTTGGGTCACGCTTTAACTGTGCCAATACACCGAACGGGTTGGACCGGGTCACCTCGTCCTCGCTCGGCGCGGGTTCTTCGGCTCCGGCCGGCCGCTGGCAATCTTCTGGGTCATGCGCTGGAACAATCGGCAAGGCGAGCAATAACTCGTCCTCGATCAATGCCAGCAAATCCATCGGGTCTTCGCCCAACTCCAGCACGTCGTAGCCTTTCGGCACTGCCTGAGTATTCGCCCCTTCCCTCACCACCGCGTAATCGCAGGCACTGCGGATCGGCAGAGCAACCGGCTCCAGACAACGCTGGCAAACCATTTCAACCTCTACCTCGAGCTCGCTGTGAAACACTACAGCGTTACGCTCGTCGCGCTCGAAGACAAACTTCGCATGCACCATGCCCTGACTGCTGGCAAGAGGTTCGCAGAGACGCAACAAATCAACCAGCGGGACTTCACCCTCGAGGGTGACGCCACGATCAGCCAGCTTGCGCGGATCGACGTGAGGAGGAATAGGTCCATTCAACATAGGCGCAGCATTCTATGGACGCCCCCCGCACCTGTCAAAGGAAATTCAGCCTGTTCCGGCACCCGCCGCGACAGCTAAAATCGCCTATTGGCTCAAGGAGATCGCCATGCTTGCCCTGGTACTCGCTTCCGGTTCGCCCTACCGCCGCGACCTGCTATCCCGCCTGCGCCTGCCGTTCAGCTACCAGGCGCCGAACATCGACGAAACCCGCCGCGAAGACGAAGCCGCCGAGGCGCTGGTGCGCCGCCTGGCGCGCACCAAGGCAGAGGCGCTGAGTCACGCTTATCCGAACCACCTGATCATAGGCTCCGACCAGGTTGCCGTGCTCGGACAGGAGATTCTTGGCAAGCCTCTGACAGTCGAGCGAGCCCGAGAGCAATTACGCGCCGCAAGCGGTAAAAGTGTCACCTTCTACACCGGTCTCGCCCTGCTCAACAGCAAGAACGGCGAATGCCAGCTCGACTGCATCCCTTTTACGGTGCATTTTCGCTCGCTGAGCGATGCGCAAATCGACCGCTACCTGCACAGCGACAATCCCCTCGACTGCGCAGGAAGCTTCAAAGCAGAGAGCCTGGGTATCAGCCTGTTTCGCAGCACAGAGGGCCCGGACGCTACCAGCCTCGTCGGTTTACCGCTGATCCGGCTGGTCGACATGCTGCACCACGCCGGAATTAGCCTGCCCTAAGAACAATAAAGCCCGGCTTCGCCGGGCCTCGACATTGCGGGATCGACTAGCGTAGCGCCGGCCCTTGAAAGCCCATCCACAGCGCCACATGTTCGGCGACGCTGGCGCCGAATTTTTTCGCGAAGCGATCGAGCGGCGACTCCTTCGCGGTGAAGTCCACCAAATTCTCCTCGCCGACCACCTCGCGCGCCACATAGCTGGAGTTGCCAAGACCGTCGACCAGCCCCAATTTGAGGGCCTGCTCACCCGACCAGACCAACCCGGAGAACAGCTCCGGATATTGCTCAACCTTCAGGCGCTCGCCACGACCCTGCTTGACGCTGTCGATGAACTGGCGATGCGTGATCTCAAGCACACCTTGCCAGAAGCGCGTCTCCTCGGCCTTCGGTGGCTGAAAGGGGTCGAGAAAGGTTTTGTGCTCGCCCGACGCGTAAACCCGTCGATCGACACCTAGCTTCTCCATCACCCCGACGAAGCCGAAACCGGTGGCCGTCACACCGATGGAGCCGACCAGACTGGCCTTGTCGGCATAGATCTCGTCCGCCGCACTGGCGATGTAATAGGCACCCGAGGCACCCAGATCGCTGATCACCGCATAGAGCTTGGTGTCCGGGTACTTCGCCCGTAGCCGACGAATCTCGTCATAGACATAACCGGACTGGACCGGACTGCCGCCCGGACTGTTGATGCGCAGCACCACCGCCTTGGTGTCGACATCCTTGAAGGCCGCGCGCAGGCTGCCGACAATATTGTCGGCACTGGCCAGTTCCTTGTCGGCAATAGGCCCACGCACCTCGATTAGGGCGGTATGGCCGCCGCTGCCGACGGCGGTCTTTTTAAGATTAAACAGCGGCGCCAAGAGCGCCAAGGTCGCGAACATATACACGAAAATCAGCAGCTTGAAGAAAATCCCCCAGCGGCGCTTGCGGCGCTGCTCCTGCATATTGGCCTGGAGGATCTTCTCCAGCAGTTGCCAGCTTTTCTCCTCACGCCGGGCACCCGCAGAAGCCACCCATTCATCCGACATAGTCAACCACCTCTCTCTGACATTCAGCTGTGCGATGCTCAAGCCAGGCGCGCAACTCGGAAAAACCCTCTATGGCCAGGGTCGGCTCATAGATGCGCAGCGTCGCCAACGACTGGGCGCCATGGCCGACAGCCACCGAATCCATTCCCGCAC
>JBFHKK010000364.1:0-3237 GCA_041595475.1 Pseudomonas sp.
CGGCACCCGCGGCCGCGCCCCGGCGGCGATGATGATGGCACGGCTGCTCAGGGTCCGGCCGTCGACCTCCACCGTCCAGGGCGAGGTCAGGCGCGCCTGGCCCTGGATCACCTCCACGCCCAAGCCCTGATAGCGCTCGACCGAATCGTGCGGTTCGATCTGGCCGATTACCCGCTGGATGCGCTGCATCACGGCGGCGAAATCCACCTGGCCGGACACCTCACGCCAGCCCAGGGCCTCGGCCTTGTTCAGTTCCGCCGCCAGCTTGGCCGAGCGCAGCAGTGCCTTGGACGGCACGCAGCCGGTGTTCAGGCAGTCGCCGCCCATCCTGTGCTTCTCCACCAGGCCGACCCTGGCCTTGACCGCCGCGGCGATGTAGGCGCTGACCAGGCCGCCGGAGCCGGCGCCTATCACCAGCAGGTTGCGCTCAAAATGCCTGGGCTTCTGCCAGCCGGCATAGACCCGCCGCGCCTGGATCAGCGCCAGCAGCTTGCGGGCGATCAGCGGGAACAGGCCGAGCAGGGCGAAGGCGCCGAGCAGCCCGGGCGAGAGGATGCCGGCCAGGGAGTCGAGCTGGGCCAGCTCGCGGCCGGCGTTCACGTAGACCAGGGTGCCGGGCAGCATGCCGACCTGGCTGACCCACCAGAAGGTGCGCAGCGGCAGGCGGGTCAGGCCCATGGCCAGGTTGATCAGGAAAAACGGGAAGACCGGCACCAGGCGCAGGGCGAACAGGTAGAAGGGGCCCTCGCGCTCGATGCCGGCGTCGATCTTCTCCAGGCGCCGGCCGAAGCGGCTGCGCACCCAGTCGCGCAGCACGAAGCGGCTGCTGAGCATGGCCAGGGTAGCGCCCAGGGTGGAGGCGAAGGACACCAGCACCAGCCCTTCGAGCAGGCCGAACAGGGCCCCGGCCAGCAGGGTCATCAGCGCCGCCCCGGGCAGCGACAGGGCGGTGACCGCGACATAGGCGAGGAAGAACAGGCCCAGGGCCTGGGCCGGGTGGGCCGCCACCTGGGCATCCAGCGCCGCCTGCTCGGCCTTGATCCGCTGCAGGTCCAGATACTGGCCCAGATCGAAGAAGAAGAAGGCGCCGATCAGGGCGAGGATCAGCAGCAGCAGCGAGAGTTTGCGGGCGTTCATCCGGTGGGCGCCTCCAGCGCCTGTGGGGTTCGAGATAGAGAAAAACCGCCGAGCAGGGCGGCCGAAGCCGGCGCCAGGCCGGCGCCGAGAATGCGCGCGCGGTAGGACAACGCCGCCGGGCTGGTGGCCGGCCACTGCCGGTCGAAATCGGCAAGGAAGGCGTCATGCTGGTAGTTCAAAGGCAGCGCTTCGAGGAACAGGCCGTCGCGCTCACTGCGGTACAGCGCCGCCGGGTGGGCGCAGGTGGCGATGCGGCTGACCAGCCCGTAGCGGCCGTCGGCGAAGTTGGGCATGCCGGCCGCGCCATTGTTGAGCAGCGCGCCGTGGCGCAGGTTCAGGGCCACGGCCGCGCAGCTGTGGCTGGTCGCCAGCACCTCTATCCCGCTGACGGCGAACCAGGCGTCCAGCTCGGCGCGGCGTCCGGCATCGGCCAGGGCCTCGCGCGAGCAGCCCCAGCCGGCCAGGGAGCGCTCGTCGCCATGGCTGATGGCGACTGCCCGGCCCGCGACGCTGACCCGCGCCCAGGCCGGCCGCGCTGCCAGGCGCGCGGCCATGCCCGGCAGGCGCTGCACGCTGGCGCTCAGTTCGGCCTGGATGGCGTTGGAGCGCTCGACCAGCTCGTCGGCCACGCTCGGCGGGTAGGCGCAGCCGCAGCCGGCGCCGCTGTCGGCCGCCCGGCCCAGTTCGGTCTCGACGTTGCCGCGCAGGGCCAGGTGCGCGGCCAGGCCCTGTTCGATGGCCTGGAAGATCGCCGGGTCGCGGTCGAACCAGTGGGCATCGCCGTTGAACAGCGCCCGCGCCCCCGGCTCGGCGGCCAGCAGGCGCTCGAGAGCGGCCAGGGCCTGGCGATTGCCATAGAGGCCGCCGACCACATAGAGGCTGTCGCATTCCAGCAGCGGCTCGCCGGCGAAGGCCTGCGCGCCCAGGCCATAGTCCAACGGGCAATCGCGCCCGGCGCGCAGCCCCATGCTCAGGCTTCCCCGCGGGCGGGGTAGTCGTTCTTGAGGATGAACTTGATGGCGTCGAGGATCTCGTCGAAGTGCGGGCGGGCAAAGGGCATGCTGTTCACCGCGGACATGTACAGGCTGCCATCGGGCCGCACCAGGAACACCCCGGGCTCGGAAAAGCGCTCCGGCTCGTCGGAGTCGGGCTTGGCATTGGAGATGAACAGGCCCCAGCGTCGCGCCTGGTCGATGCGCAGGCCGTAGGCCAGGGGCAGCCGCTCGATCTTCCAGTCGGCGCGGGTCTGCTCGGCCCGCTCGCGGCTGTCGCAGGACAGCGCCAGCACGTCCACGCCCTGGGCGGCGAAGTCCTCGACCAGGCCGTTGAGCTGTTCCAGGGATTTCTTGCAGATCGGGCAGTGCAGGCCGCGGTAGAACACCAGCAGGGTGAAGTGCTTGGGTTGCTCGGCGTTCAGTGTCCAGTGGCCTTCTGGCACCAGAGGGGCGGCGAGCAGCGGGACGCTTTGGCGGGGGATCAGCTGAGTCATGGCAGTCTCCTAACGCGTGGCAGTGGAGGACAGCAGCCCCGGCAGCAGGTAGCCGAGGCAGCAGAGGATGAGGCCATAGAGCATGGGTTGGCCCGTGGCATCAGCCGCGCCCTCGTACCCAGCCGGGAATGAGGTAGCCCAGTGTGCAAAGACCCAACCCATAGAGGTTGGTGCCCAGCAGCAGGGCGTACTTGCCCTCGCCTATGGCCCAGGCCTGGGGAACCAGGCCCAGGGTCAGGGCCAGGCCCAGACCGATGCCGCACCAGAAGCTTAGGTGAAAGCCCAACCGGGTCGGGCGCACCAGGCCGTGGAGGACGAACACCGGGGCCAGGCCGATGACCATGGTGCCGCTGATGGTGGTGGCCTTGAGGATGTCGGTGCCGGCGATCATCGGCAGGTTGCCGAGCAGGGCGAACAGCACCATCACCGCCATGCCCACGCCAATGGCCTTCTGCCCCAGGTCGCGCCCGGCCAGCAGCGGCAGCTCGCGACCGGCCAGCTTGGCCAGGCTGGAGAAGGTCGAGTCCAGGGTCGAGCCGGCGGCCGAGACCATCACCACCGTCATCACCAGCAGAGCCGCCACGCCCATGGACTTGGCCAGGGCCGCGGGC
>JBFHKK010000365.1:0-3236 GCA_041595475.1 Pseudomonas sp.
AATGGACAAGCTGACCGACGAACTGAAGAAGCTGGCGGACGAGAAGGGTATCAAGCTGGCCGACAACCTCGAAGACGACGTGCTGACATACGCGCTGTTCCCGCAGATCGGCCTGAAGTTCCTGGAGAACCGTGGCAACCCGGCGGCCTTCGAGCCGGTGCCGAGCGGCCAGGAGCTGCCGGCGCGCGAAGCCGGCAAGCCCGAGGTCTATACCGTCGAAGTCGGCGGCAAGTCCTACGTGGTGCAGGTGGGCGAGGGCGGCGACATCAGCGGCATCAAGGCCCTGGGGGGGAGCAGTGGCGCGCCCGCCGCCACCGCGGCCGCTCCGGTTGGCGGCGGCGAGCCGCAGACCGCGCCACTGGCCGGCAATATCTTCAAGGTGCTGGTGCAGCCGGGCGCTGTGGTCGAGGAAGGGCAGCTGGTGATCATCCTCGAGGCGATGAAGATGGAAACCGAGATCCGCGCACACAAGGCCGGCACCGTTGCCGCCGTCAACGTCAAGGTCGGTGATGCGGTGGCGGTGGGCGACAGCCTGCTGACCATCGGCTGAGGAGCATCCCATGGAGAAGCTCGTCAAGCTGTGGCAGGGCACCGGTCTCTATCATCTGGAGCCGGGCCAGGCGCTAATGATCCTGGTCTGCCTGGGGCTGATCTATCTCGCCATTCGTAAGGGCTTCGAGCCGCTGCTGCTGATCCCGATCGGATTCGGCGGGGTGCTGGCCAATATCCCGGTGGCCAATATGGCCGAGGGTGCCGGCTTCCTGCATATGATCTACGAGGTCGGCCTGCCCACCAGCCTGTTCCCGCTATTGATCTTCATGGGGGTGGGGGCCATGACCGACTTCGGGCCCATGCTGGCCAACCCCAAGACCCTGTTGTTGGGGGCGGCGGCCCAGTTCGGCATCTTCGCTACCCTGATCGGCGCCCTGGCGCTGACCGCCCTGGGCATCCCGGGCATGGAGTTCAGCCTCAAGGAAGCCGCCTCCATCGCCATCATCGGCGGCGCCGATGGTCCGACCTCGATCTTCGTCACCGCCAAACTGGCGCCGGACCTGCTCGGCCCGATCGCCGTGGCGGCCTATTCCTATATGGCCCTGGTACCCCTGATTCAGCCGCCGATCATGCGTGCCCTGACCACCAAGGAAGAGCGCGCCATCGTCATGCAGCAACTGCGGCATGTCAGCCAGGTGGAGAAGATCGTCTTTCCGCTGGTGCTCTGCCTGCTGGTTGGCATGCTGCTGCCGGACGCCGCGCCGCTGGTGGGCATGTTCGCCTTCGGCAACCTGTTGCGCGAGGCCGGCGTGGTCGAGCGCCTGGCGGACACCTCGCGCAATGCGCTGATCAACATCGTCACCATCGGCCTGGGGCTGACCGTGGGCTCCAAGCTCTCGGCCGAGGCCTTCCTGCAGATCAAGACCCTGGGCATCCTGGTGCTGGGCATGGTGGCCTTCTGCGGCGGTACCGCAGCCGGGGTGCTGATGGCCAAGGGCATGAACCTGCTGAGCTCGAACAAGATCAATCCCTTGATTGGTTCGGCCGGGGTGTCTGCGGTGCCCATGGCGGCGCGGGTGTCGAACAGGGTCGGGCTGGAGGCCAATCCACAGAACTTCCTGCTGATGCATGCCATGGGGCCGAACGTGGCCGGGGTGATCGGCTCGGCGGTGGCGGCGGGGGTGCTGCTCAACTTCGTCGGCTAAGCGCTCGCGCCGAAGAAGCAAAAAAGCCGCCCTGTGGGCGGCTTTTTCATGCGGATCCGATCCGGGTGGTTGCCCCTTGGCAGCCTTGGGGACGCTTACTGTTCTTCCGCCGCCATCTCGGCGTCGTGGGCGATCAGCGAGACCAGGGCATTTTGTTGCCGACGCGACAGCTGGCGGAAGCGCTGCAGCAGTTCCCGCTCATGCAGCGACAGCTCGGGGCTGTCCAGGCGCAGTTCAAGCTCGTCGCCCAGGCTGGCTTCCTGCAGCATGCTCTGCTCGAGGCGCGCGATGATTTCCGAATTCATGCTGCGGTGGTGGTTGCGGGCGACGTCGGCGATGCGTTCGCGCATACCGTCGGGCAAGCGAACGACGAACTTGTCGGCGGTGCGACTGGAATAGTTGGCCTGTTTCATAGGGCGTATAGATTCATCCGTCTGGTTCAAGGAGATACTGGCAATAGGCTAGCGCATTGTGACTAGTTTGACACTGCTTGCCACTAACCGTTCAGCCGATAGCGCCAAGGCCAGGGCTAGTGTGGCATTTTGACGCGCCCTTAAATCCTTTGGCGTCAAACGTTTGCCGTATTTTCCCCCAGTCGACGCCTGACGGCCAGCGGCAATTGCCGTGAATCTCAGATTCAGGTCACAGAATCCGGGTCAGTCGGCCGCACTGGTATGGGCGCCGCCGATCGTTCGCCAGGTGGTGCTGGGCAATCGGCTCAATCCAGCGGCAATTCGGTGGTGCGCTTGACCTCGCTCATGGCGATATGGGAATGGGCTTCCTGCACATGGGGGCGCTGCAGCAGCTGGTCGCGCAGGAAACGCTCGTAGCCGGCGATGTCCTTGGCCACCACCTTGAGCAGGTAGTCCGAGCCGCCAGCCATGGTGTAGCACTCCAGCACCTCTGGGTAACCCACCACCGCCTGCTCGAACTCCTCCAGGTTGCTGCGGCCATGGGCCGACAGTTTGATGTCGACGAACACCGTGATGCCGAAGCCGAGCCGCTTGTGATTGAGCAGGGCGACCTTGCGCTCGATCAGCCCCTCTTCCTGCATGCGATGAATCCGCCGCCAGCAAGGCGATTGCGACAATTCGACCTTTTCTGCCACCTCCGCCGCCGACAGGTCGGCGTTGTGTTGCAGCAGGCGCAATATCTTGCGATCGATGGGGCTCAATGAAGTCTGCATGATCAATTCCAGTTCAGTCTCTATAGGGAATGACTAATGTGGAATATTGGCGATATAGATCGAATAAAGCACTAAAAACGCGGAACTGCTCGGTCATATTTTTAGCCAGTCAGCCCGGCGCAGCGATCCTGCGTCAACCAGTGTGCGGTGGCGCCACCCAAGTCATCGCAGTTCGCCATAAGAACAAGAGGAGCGCCCGCATGTCTCTGGCCGAGATCCGCCTGGATGACAAATACCGGCTCGCCACCGGTCATCTGTTCCTCACCGGCACCCAGGCGCTGACCCGCCTGCCGATGCTGCAGAAGCAGCGCGACGCCGCCCATGGCCTGAATACCGCCTGCTTCATCTCCGGG
>JBFHKK010000366.1:0-3221 GCA_041595475.1 Pseudomonas sp.
AGGATGGCCGCCAATGATGCCGAGGCGATGCCTTTCCCCAATGAAGAAACAACACCACCCGTGACGAAGATGTAGCGCGTCATGAAAAACCCTAGAAGTCTGCGTTTAGGCGGTCAGCACCGCCGGGGAAAGCGAAGGAAGGCCGAAGCCCCCGATCACGGCCATGCCGCAATCGGCAAGCCCTGCCAGCTCCTCGGGGGAGTCGACAAAGCGCTAGTTAAGACGGGAGCGTAGTCTACCGGAAAGGCCTAATCAGCTCAAACCTGGATCGCCGACCGGCGGCTGCCAACTGAGCCGCCACTGGCCGTCGAGCGGCCCGTCCAGCCCGGGCAGGTTGGCCAGAGCACGCGGCTCGCCGTCGCACAGCAGCAGCGGCAGGCGGTCGCGGACGAAGGCCGGCAGGCGCCGCTCGTTGAGCAGACGCTTGAGATCACGATGGCCACGCCCCGGCAGCGCCATGCGCTCGCCGCCCCGGCGATAAACCAGACGCCAGTCGCCGGCGGCCGGCAACTCGCCCTGGAGGCGCACCCAGCCATTGCCCGGCAGGGCCAGGGAGCGCTGGCCACTCATGTCCATGTCGGGTTGCTTGGGCGCCTCGAGCCAGTCGCCGGACAGCCACCACAGCCGCTCATCGGCGCGCCTCAGCTCGCCGGCGCCCAGGCGCCAGACCGGCGCGGCATCGCCGGCGGCCGTCAGCAGCGCCTGCCAGCCGGCCCAGTGCTCGCTATCCGGCATGGGCGTGCGCTCACGCAACCAGTAACGCAAGGCGTTGCGCTGACGCGCCGGGCTCAGCGCACGCAGCGCGGCCAGACTCAGGCTCGGCAAGCCGAGCCAGGCGAACGGGGAAGAAGAACCGGCAGCGGTCAGATCCTGCTGCGCCAGCTCATCCAGCAGTTCGGCGGCCTCGCCCAGATGGGCAGAGGCTTTGGCCATCTGGACCGCCGCCTGCGGCCAGCGCGCCAGCAACCTGGGCATCACCTGGCGGCGCAGGTAATTGCGCGAGAAGCGCTCGTCGGCATTGGAGGGATCCTCCACCCAGACCAGGCCGTGCTGCTCGGCATAGGCATACAACTCGGCGCGACTGCACTGCAGCAGGGGCCGCAGCAGATGCCCGCGACCCAGCGGGCGAGTGCCCGGCATGGCGGCCAGGCCGCGCACGCCGGCGCCGCGCAGCAGGCGAAAGAGCAGGGTCTCGGCCTGATCGTCACGGTGCTGCGCCAGCAGCAGCAGCTCGCCCGACCCCAGCTCTTCGGCGAAGGCCGCGTAGCGCGCCGCCCGCGCGGCACCCTCGAGGCTGGCGCCCGGGGCCACTTCGACGCAGCGCAGCTTGAGGGCCACGCCGAGCCGCTCGCACAGGCCCTGGCAATGGGCCGGCCAGGCGTCGGCGGCGACCTGCAGGCCGTGATGGACGTGGATGGCAGAGAGCGGCGGGAGCGATTCGCGGCGGGCCAGATCGGCCAGCAGATGCAACAGGACGCTGGAGTCCAGGCCACCGGACAGGGCGACACGCCAGGCCGGCGCCTCGCGCCAGGGCGCCAGAGCCTCCAGCACCCTGGCCTGCAGGCCCATCTAGACGGCGCCGTAGCTCATCAGGCGCTCGTAGCGGCGGGCCAGCAGCTCGGTCGTATCGAGCTTCTTCAGCACCTTGAGCTGGGCCAGCAATTCCTGGCGAATCGACTCGGCCGCCGCGGCCGGGTTGCTGTGGGCACCGCCCAGGGGTTCGGCAATGACCTTGTCGACGATGCCCAGGCCCTTCAGGCGCTCGGCGGTGATGCCCATGGCCTCGGCGGCATCCGGCGCCTTCTCCGAGGTCTTCCAGAGGATGGAGGCGCAGCCTTCCGGGGAAATCACCGAATAAGTCGAATACTGCAGCATGTTCAGCCGATCGCAGACGCCGATCGCCAGGGCGCCGCCGGAACCGCCCTCGCCGATCACGGTGGCGATGATCGGGGTCTTCAGCCGCGCCATGACCCGCAGGTTCCAGGCGATGGCCTCGCTCTGCCCGCGCTCCTCGGCGTCGATCCCCGGGTAGGCACCGGGGGTGTCGATAAAGGTGAGGATCGGCATCTTGAAGCGCTCGGCCATTTCCATCAGCCGGCAGGCCTTGCGGTAGCCCTCGGGGCGCGGCATGCCGAAGTTGCGCCGCACCTTCTCGCGCACGTCGCGGCCCTTCTGGTGGCCGATGACCATCACCGGATCGCCGTTCAGACGCGCCACGCCGCCGACTATGGCGGCATCGTCGGAGAAATGCCGGTCGCCATGCAGTTCATCGAACTCGGTGAAGATGTGCTGCAGGTAGTCGAGGGTATAGGGGCGGCGCGGATGGCGGGCGAGCTGGGCGATCTGCCAGCTGCTCAGGTTGCCGAAGATGCTCTCGGTCAGGGCGCTGCTCTTGTCCTGCAGGCGGGCAATCTCGTCGTTGATGTTCAACGCGTTGTCGTTACCCACCAGACGCAGCTCTTCGATCTTGGCTTGCAGGTCGGCGATCGGCTGTTCGAAATCGAGAAAGTTCGGGTTCATAGTCGTCCGTTTTGCGTCGGCGGCCTGGCGGCCGGAGAGCGGTATCCGTTTTGCGCCCTACCTTAAGGGATCAGGCACACTCAGGTCGACACCAAATATAGTGCCTGGCCGATAGCCACGGCATGCAGCCGCGCCATCAGCGGTAGTGCAGGAAGACGTTGTCGCGGCCGAACTGGTCACGCAGGGCCTGGATCAGGCTGTCGGCCGGGTCGACGCGCCAGCCTTCGCCGAACTGCAGCACGGCCTTGGCGGCCTCGCCGGTGTAGTCCAGGGTGATGGGGCAGGCGCCACGATGACGACTGAACAGCTCGGCCAGCCAGCGCAGCCGGTCGCCCTTGAGCGCGTCACGGGCGAGCTTCAGACGCAGGCTGTCGGCCAGGCCGGTGCGCGCCTCCTCCAGGCTCATCACCCGCTTGGCCCGCAGGCGCAGGCCACCGGAGAAGTCGTCGTGGCTGACCTCGCCCTCGACCACCACCAGGGCGTCGGTCTGCAGCAGCGCCTGGGCGCCGGCGAAGGCATCGGCGAACAGCGAGGCCTCGATCCGTCCGGAGCGGTCGTCGAGGGTGAGTGGGCAGGCACCGCGGTGCTGGCCGCACAGCTCGGCCAGCCAGCGCAGGCGCTCGCCCCTGAGCTGTTCGCCGTCGACGCGCATGCGCAGGCTCTCGGCCAGGCCGGTGCGCGCCTCCTCCAGGCTCATCACC
>JBFHKK010000367.1:0-3215 GCA_041595475.1 Pseudomonas sp.
GGCGCTGGGGCGCCGGCTTGCGCAGATTCGGTCTGGGCCTCGGGTGCCGCTTCGTCGAGCTGCTCGCTGCGGTACTGCTGAATGCCCAGGCGATCGAGCAGCAGATCGCCGCTCTCGCCCTGGTCCTCGTCCCACAGGCGCTCGGCGATAAACAGCAGATGGCCGCCCTTGGCCGCCCAGTCGAGCAGGCGCTGGGCCTGACGCGGGGTCAGGTGGCGTCGGTCGGCGAGCAGCAGCAGGGTCTGGCCGGCGCTGGGCAACTCGGCCAGAACCTCCAGGCCGTCGTGGCGCTGCGCCGCCAGGCCTTGCTGGCGCAGGAAATGTTCGGCGGCCAGGTAGGGGTTGGCCCGGGCCTGCGGGGAGGGGCCGTGTTCGATGGTTTCCTGATAGGGCTGCAAACGGCCAAGCAGATGGATCGCGAGCAGCCCGAGGAGCAGCGTCAGGGCGGCACCGAGGAGGAACTGGCGCTGGCGGTTCATGGCTGCTGCCCTTGCTCGAACAGGCGCCGCCAGTCCTGGCACAGCAGCGGCCAGAGGGGCTCGGTGGGCGCGCGGTGGCCGTAGGCGAGGTTCTGCCAGTGGCCGGTCAGGGCCTGGCTGAAGGCGCTCAGCTCGTCGCGCCCCAGGGTCTGCACCAGACCCAGCACCTCGGCTTCGGTATGGGCGCTGGTCAAGGGCAGGCGGTAGTCATGCAGCAGGCGGCTGAGCAGTGCGCGATAGAGCAGGCCGAGGGCGGCGCGGGGCTGTTCGGCCCAGAGCCGCTCGGCCGCGCCGGCGACATCGGCCGGCAGGCTTTCCGGCGCCAGCTCCAAACCGAACAACTGGCGCGGCGGCGCCTGCTCGCGGCGCCGCAGGCGAGGCAGGCGCACGGCGAAAACCTGCAGCCATTCGCGGTAGCGCCAGCCCAGCAGCAGCAACAGGGCCAGCAGCGCGGCCCAGAGCAGCGCCTCGAAAATCACCGCCAGCAGATCCAGGCTTTTCCAGAACTCGATCAGCTTGGCCAGTCTTTCCAATAGCGCCTTGAGGTCCCACTCGCCTGCTGCCGGTTCCTCCTGCGGCTCGCCCAGCCGCCAGCGGGTGACGGTCTCGCGGTGCTCGAAGGGCGGCGCGTCGAGCAGTCGAGTGATGGCTTGGCGGGCCTCCTGGCTGGTCAGCGGCTGATTGAGCAGGCGCGACGCCTCGGGGCCCAGCGGGTCGGGCTGCGCCTGCTGCGCAGCCTGTGCGGCTTCGTCGGCCATGGCCGTTGTCGGTGCTTGCATCAGAAACACCCCGACACCCAGCAGCAGGGCAGCGGCAACACCGCTCAGGCGTTGGCGCAGGCGGCGGAACAGCAGCTCGATGTCCCAGGCTTCCAGGCTGGTGCGGCGGTTCAGGTAGAGGGTGAAGCCGCAGGCGACATAGATGGGTTCCCAGACTATCAGCACCAGCACATAGAGGAGGTTCGACAGGTGCTCGAGCCAGAGCCAGTCGCCGCTGGCCGCCTCGATCAGACTCTGCCAGCTCCAGTTCAGCTCTATCTGGGGCGGCAGCAGCAGATAGAAGAGGCCGATCAGGCCCAGCCACAGAGCCATCTCCAGATGCACGCCGACCACCGTCAGCCAGGTCGCGGCGCCGGCATCGCGCTGGCCCAGCACCATCAGGCGCTGGCTGCGTTCCCGGCCGGCCAGGCCCTCGAGTTGCAGCACCGGCAGGTCGAAGCTGCGGGTCGGGCTCAGGCGGCGCCAGGTCAGGCTGGCCAGCAGCTGCGGTCTGAGCAGGGCGGGCAGCGCCTTGAACGCCTGCTTGAGGCTGGGCGTGTCGCCGAACAGGGCGTGGCTGAGGATATGCAGGGGCAGGCGCTCGAAGGCCGGCTTGAGCCACCAGAAGGCCAGAATCGACCAGCTCGGATACTCCCACAGCAGCAGGCTGAGCAGGGCGAACAGCGGCAGGGTCAGCAGCGCCCAGCTGGCCATCAGCAGGCCGGCGTGCCGGCGTGCCAGCAGCACCCCCAGATCCAGCGCCTCCCAGGCGCTGCGCGGGCGAATCACCACGCTGGCATCAGTCAGGCGCATGAGTCCTCCGGCCGGCCAGCAGCAGGTAGGCCAGCACCAGCAGCCAGAGGCCGGCACCGACGGCGTACTTGAGGCCGGGGCTGGCCAGGGTCATGGACGACCAGTAGGCCTCGACGAAGGCGGCCAGCACCAGCAGCACTGTGACCCCGCCGACCAGACGCACGCTGCGCCCGGCGGCCAGGCGCAGGGCCTCGCCGCGCGGCAGTCGGCCGGGTGCCAGCAGCGCCCAGCCGAGCTTGAGGCCGGCCGCGCCGGCCAGGGCGATGGCGGTCAGCTCGAAGGCACCATGACCGATGACGAAGGACCAGAAGGTCTGGCCGTAGCCGATCTGCGTCAGGTGGCCGGCTACCGCGCCTATCATCAGGCCGTTGAACAGCAGGAAGAACAGGCTGCCCAGGCCCAGCAGCAGGCCGCTGGCGAAGGTCTGAAAGGCGATGCCGATGTTGTTCATGATGTAGAAGCCGAACATCACCCAGTCATCGGCCGAATCCCGCTCGCCGAAGCGGCCGAGGCGGCGGGCGTCCGGATCGTACATGCGCTCCATGCTCGCCACCTGTTCCGGGCCCATGACGCTGTAGACCAGTTCGGGGAACAGGTAGACCAGCAGGCCCATGCCCAGCAGGCTGCCGAAGAACAGCAGGCTGGCGACCAGCACGCAGCGCCATTCGGCGCGCACCAGACGCGGAAAACCACCCAGGAGAAAACTCAGCAGCCGGCCGCCGAGGGGGCTGCGATGGCGATAGAACTGCTGGTGGCCGCGCATCACCCGCAGCTGCAACTGCTCGACCAGAGGACTGCTGTAGCCGCGCGCCTCGGCCAGGGCCAGATGCTGGCACAGACGGCGATAGGCGGCGGCGAATCCGCCGGCCTGATCGACCTGCCCTTTGCTGCGCTCGAGGGCTTCGAGCCAGCGATCGAAGGCTTGCCAGTCGGCCTCATGGCGGCGTTCGAACAGGCTCTGTTTCATTGCGGCCCCAACAGGGTGCGGGCGATGCCGTGCAGGCGTGCTTCGGCCCGGCCGGCTGGCACCTGCAGCGGTTCGGCGAGCAGGCCGGCGAGCTCCATGCGGCGGGCGCCGGAAAGGCCCTGGGCGCGCTCGGCAAAACCCAGCAGCGCGCGTTGTTCGGCCAGGCTCAGGGCGAAGGGGGGCGCTTCGGCCGCCACC
>JBFHKK010000368.1:0-3211 GCA_041595475.1 Pseudomonas sp.
CATCGAGCCTCCTCGCCTCGCGATCGGCGAAGCGCAGCGGGGTCAGTGCGGAATGCCTGCCAGAAAGTGTAGCGGTCGGCGCGCCGGACGTGCCCCCGCAGGCCGGCGCAGTCGAGGCGCCCAGCGTGGCGCACGCTGGCGGGCAGCCAGGCATCGCCACTGCCGGGTGGGGTGCGCGGGTCAGTCTGCGCCGGGTCGCAGTGAACGGTGATGTTTGCGCTGTTCACCGTGTGCGATAACGCAGTCGGGTGCCGAAGTTGACCGACATCAGGATCTCGTCGGCAGTCAGCTCGCGGGGGAAGTAGGCGCCGGATATCTGCGCATGGGCCAGGCTGGCTCCTTCCAGCTGCGCCTCGCGCAGATCCAGGCCGCGCAGGTCGGCGCCCCTGAAGTAGGCGTCGGTGAAGTTGATGCGCTCGGCGTTCAGGGCGCGCAGGTCTATGCCGCGCAGGTCGGCCCCGCTGAGGTCGACTTCGCCCTCGGCAGGTTTGCGGGTGTTGAAGCCCGCAACGTCTTCGTTGCGCAGCAAACGGTAGAGCGGGTCGTCGAGTTGGCGCGGCTGGCTCATGCGGCATGTCCATGCTGGGATTTTCGCCAGTATAGAAGCCATGCCGCGGCTTGTGAGGCAAGCTAATTGGCGTCGATGATCGCGATCAGAGCTCCGGCAGGCGCTGGCGGATGCGCGCGACCAGGCTGTCCAGGCTGGCGCTGTCGTGGGTGTCGACGCGCTTGGCGTTGCTCTGCTCTGTTTCACTGAGGGGCTCGCGGCCTGCCTGCTGGGCCTGGATCACCGCCAGGGTGGCATCGGAGGGGTCGCGGCCCTGCTGCTGGCGCTGACTCAGCCATGCGGCGATCACCGAATCCGGCGCGTGACAGTCGAGGATCATAAAGGGCACGCCTGTGGCTTCGGCGACCTGCCAGGCCGCCTGGCGCTGCGACTGCTTGAGGTAGGTCGCATCGATTACCACCGGGTAACCGGCGCGCAGGGCCGCGCCGGCCAGCTGATGCAACTGCTGGTAGGTGGCGTTGCTGGCGTTCTCGCTGTAGATGCCGCTATTCAGGTGGCCCTGGTCCTCGCTCGGCTGCTCGCCGAGCAGGCGCTTGCGTTCGACGTCGGAGCGCAGGCGGATGGCGCCAAGCGCCTCGACCAGGCGCATGGCCACGTGGCTCTTGCCGACTGCCGAAACGCCATGGGTGATGGCCAGGAAGTGAGACGGGATGGCGCTGTAGCCTTCGGCCAGGGCCGCGTAGCGGCGGTATTGGCGCAGAATTACCGCGCGCTGCACGGCATCCGGCTCCTGGCCGAGGCGGAATAGACTGACCTTGGCGCGCACCAGAGCCCGGTAGGCCTTGTAGAAGTTCAGCAGATCGAGGGCGGCGTAGTCGCCGGTGTGCTCCAGCCAGGCATTGACGAAGCGCCGGCTCAGCGACTTGAGTCCGCGGTCCTCTAGGTCCATGGCGAGGAAGGCAGCATCCGAGACGATGTCGATCAAGCGGAAGGGCTCGTTGAACTCGATGCAGTCGAACAGTACCACTCGGTCGTCGAGCAGGGTGGCGTTGCCCAGGTGGATGTCACCGTGGCACTCGCGAATGAAACCCTCGGCCTTGCGCCGCGCCAGCAGCGGCTCAAGCCGGGTGAAGCTGGCCTCGGCCCAGGCCTGCAGGGCATCGAGCTGTTGCAAATCGGTGTTATCGCTGAGCAGCGGACGTATCTGTTCGAAATTCTGCCGCACCGGTGCCATCACCGCCTCCGGGGTGCCCAGTTCATGGGTCGGCGGCACGCGCGGGGCGTCGAGGTGAAAGTGGGCGATCTGCTCGGCCAGTGCATCGATATGGGCATCGCTCAATTCGCCGCGGGCCTGAACTGCGCCAAGCAGCTGATCCTGGGGGAACTGGCGCATCTTCAAGGCGTACTCGATGACCGGGCCGGCGCCGTCGATCTGTGGCGCCTCGGCGCTGCCGCATAGCGGCAGGACCTCCAGGTAGAGGTCCGGCGCCAGACGCTGATTGAGGCGCAACTCTTCCCGGCAGAAGTGTTCGCGGGCCTTCAGTTCGGTGAAGTCGAGAAAGCCGAAGTCGACCGGCTTCTTGATCTTGTAGGCGTAGGGACCGGTCAGCAGGACCCAGGAGATGTGGGTCTCGATGACCTCGAACTGGTCGATCGGGTGGGGGTAGAGGGCCGGATTCTGCAGGGCGGCGATCAGGGCTGTGCTCACGAGCGATCCTTGGCATTCGGACGGTGGGAAGGCGCGCATTATGGCCGCTGTGAGCCAGGCTGCAAACCGCGGGCGTGCAACTGCTCGTGTCTGGCAAAGTGCGTATAATGCCGCGCCATGACTCGTTCCCGATCCCCTCGCGGTCGCGCCAAGCGCCGCTCTTCCGGCAGCCGCGCCTGGCTTGGCTGGGCCGTTAAACTCGGCCTGGTCGGTTTGGTGATCCTCGCCGTGTTCGCCGTCTACCTCGATGCCGTGGTGCAGGAGAAGTTCTCCGGCAAGCGCTGGACGGTGCCGGCCAAGGTCTATGCCCGGCCGCTGGAGCTGTTCGTCGGTCAGAAGCTGAGCAAGGAAGACTTCCTCAAGGAGCTCGATGCCCTGGGTTACCGTCGCGAGCCCACGGTCAGTGGGCCCGGCATGGTTGCCGTGGCCGGCAACGTAATCGAACTGCATGTCCGCGGCTTTCAGTTCTACGAGGGTGCCGAACCCGCCCAGCGCCTTCGCGTGCGTTTCTCCGGCGCTTATGTCGCCGGCCTGAGCCAGGCCAATGGCGCCAGTCTGGCGGTGGCGCGGTTGGAGCCCTTGCTGATCGGCGGCCTGTATCCGGCACACCAGGAGGATCGGCTGCTGATCCAGCTGGATCAGGTGCCACCCTACCTGATCGAAACCCTGGTGGCGGTCGAGGATCGTGAATTCTTCAATCACTTCGGGGTGTCGCCCAAATCCATCGCCCGTGCCATCTGGGTCAATGCGACCGCCGGGCAGGTGCGCCAGGGCGGCAGTACTCTGACCCAGCAGTTGGTGAAGAACTTCTACCTGACCAACGAGCGCAGCCTCACGCGCAAGGCCAACGAGGCGTTGATGGCCGTGCTGCTGGAACTGCACTACGACAAGCGCGACATCCTCGAGGCCTATCTGAACGAGGTCTTCCTCGGTCAGGACGGCCAGCGCGCGGTGCATGGCTTCGGTCTGGCCAGTCAGCATTTCTTCGGCCAGCC
>JBFHKK010000369.1:0-3203 GCA_041595475.1 Pseudomonas sp.
AGTTCCTCAAGGTCGCCCTGATGCCGGCCCACCCCTTCTACGGCGAGATCCGCGAGGACAACATTATTTTCGTGTTCCAGCGCTACGGCGACATGTTCGACACCTACACCCTCGGCGAGCCGATCTTCCGCCACACCGAGATCGCCTCGGGCCCCAACGGCGAGCGGGTGGTCTACGGCATGATGAAGGAAGAGAAGAAGCCTCTCGCGCTGATCGACAAGTTCCAGGCGCAGTACAAGCGCTGATCCCCCTCAGGCCGATGCGGCGCCCGCCGCTTGGCCTGTCGCTAGGACGCGCCGGCCTGCCGATAGGGCAGTGCCTGGCGCGCCTGCTCTGCATAGGCCAGCACGGCCGCACGCTCCTGTTCGAGAAAGTCCGCCACGCCCGCGCGCAGCCCCGGATGGCAGAGGTAATGCCAGGAACGGGTGATCACCGGCGCAAAGCCCCGGATCAACTTGTGCTCACCCTGGGCGCCGGCGTCGAAGCGCTTCAGACCCTGAGCGATGGCGTACTCCATGCCCTGATAGAAGCAGGTCTCGAAGTGCAGGCGGTCGAACTGCGTCAGGCAGCCCCAATAACGCCCGTACAGGCAATCGCCGCCCACCAGGCTGAAGGCCATGGCCACAGATCGGCCGCCCCGGCGCGCCAGCACCACGCGGATCGCCTCCGGCAGGCGCTGGGCCAGGAGGCTGAAAAAATCCCGCGTCAGATAGGGCGCCTGACCACGCTCCTGGTAGGTATTGGCGTAGCAGCGGTAGACCAAGTCCCAGTCCGCTTCCTCCAGCTCGCCAGCGTGACGCCAGTCGAACTCGATGCCCTGCCCGGCCACCTGCTCGCGCTCCTTGCGCAGCTGCTTGCGCTTGCGCGAGCTCAGGGCATCGAGGAAATCCTGAAAATCCCGGTAGCCGGGATTGCCCCAGTGATACTGGCAGCCCAGGCGCTCAAGCCAGCCATCACGACCCTCCAGCAACTCATCGGCCGCCGCGTCGGTGAAATTGACATGCAGACCCGAGAGCCCTGCTGACTCCAGACCCTGGCTCAGCGCATCGAGCAGCTGCGCGGCGGCTAGCGGCTCGCCCAGCAGGCGCGGCCCACTCACCGGGGTGAAGGGCACCGCCGCCAGCAGCTTGGGATAGTAAGCAATACCGGCGCGCCGGCAGGCGTCGGCCCAGCCGTGGTCGAACACGTATTCGCCATAGGAGTGGCGCTTCACGTAGGCCGGCAATGCGGCCAGCGGCCGACCGCTGGCATCGAGCCAGAGCCGATGAGCCGGCTGCCAGCCGCTTGGGCCGCCGAGGCTGCGGCTGTCTTCCAGCGCCGAGAGAAAGGCGTGACTGACGAAGGGCTGCCCGACCGGCACCAGGGCGTCCCAGGCAGGCGCGTCGAGTTCGGCAAGGGAATTCAAGGTCACAAGAGGCATGGCCGCAGTCTGGCCAATTGCGCAGACGAAAAAAAGCCCCGCACGGAGCGGGGCTGGAAAGGAGCGTGAAGTTCGAGGCGGGTTAGAACTGGTACTGGGCGCGCAGGGAGATGGCCTTGCCCGAGTCGTCGTCGGCACTGGCAGGGCGATTCTGCAGCGCGACTGTGTCGGCATCGGTCTGGGTTACCAGGTAGTTGGCCGAGAGCTTGACCTGCTCGTTGACGTACCAGTTGACGCCGACGGTGTGGACCTTGGCCTGGCTCTCGTCGATCGCCGCCTGCAGAGCAACGGAGTCTTCCACATTCAGGTTGTCGTAGCGGTAGAAGACTTCCCAGGCGCCGGTCTGCTTGTTCAGCGGCTTGATGGCGTCGAACTTGGCGCCGTCCAGCTTGTAGCCGCGCGACTCGCCGGTCAGGGTGTAGGCCACCTGCACGTTGTAACCGGTCGCCTCGCGGTCGCCATTGTTGCCGGCTCCACCGAGGTCACGCTTGAGGTACTCGCCCTGCACCGACAGCGGGCCGGTCAAGTAGGCCGCTTCCAGGCCGAGGACCTTGTCATCGGCGAAACTGACGGCGCCGGTTTCAGCCGGAGCCAGGATCAGATTTCCGTTTGACGGCTGATTCTTGGGCAGCGCTGGCGAAGACGGCACTTCGCTGAGCCCGCGTACGCCCAGGCGGCTGCCGATTTGCCCCTTGAAGCCATTGGCGCCTTCGTCGGCGTAGTTGCGGGCGGCGTAGCCCAGTCCGAAGTGCAGGACCTGGGTCTCGCTGACGATGGGGGCGTAGACGCCGCGGGCGAAGAAGCTGTTGACGTCCTTGCCGTCGGCATCCTCCAGACCGGCGCCGTCCTGCTGCTGGATGCTGGCCGAGCCGTAGAACTTGCCGGCATGGGTGCCATTGAGCTGGACGCCGATGCCGTTTTCGTGGCCGGTGGTCCAGGACGCCAGGTCCAGCACCGCGGAGCGCTCGATGGCGGTGATCCACTTGGAGCTGGTGGCCTTCTCCAGGGAGAAGTCCGGATCGAAACGGCCGAAGCGCACGTTGACCGGGCTGAAGCCGGTGTAAGTCACGCTGGCCTCGTCGATACGGGTACTGCTGCCTGCTGTGTCGCCGAAATCGGCGTTCAACTGGTAGCGCCAGTCGTTGAAGTTGCCGCCGATTTCCAGCTGGGCGCGGCGGAAGTAGGCTTCGTTACCAGCTTCGTTGTTGCTGGTGTAGACCCCGTCGAAGGAGTCGAAGTCGGTCTGGATGCGACCGCCGATCTTGAAGCCGATGCTCTTGTCGGTGGTGGTGACTTCCAGACCGCTCTTGGTCTTGATCACCAGGTCGGCGCCGTCGGTGGTGACGGTGCCGGCGAAAGCCTGGGCGGAAACGGCCAGAGCCAGGGTGCTGGCGGCGAAGCCGGCGAATTGCTTACGGATCATCGTGATTTCCCCTAGTCGATTTTGAGTGTTTGAACACCCGAGCGCTCTGCTCGTCTGTCTTGAGGGAAATCTTGGCGGCGGAATATTTCAGTGCGGTTTCTGATATATGAAAGTTTTATTACTGAGGAACTTTTTATTTCATATGCATATAACAGTTCTCTCGTGCCGCCGCTCCAGCCGAATACCAGGCAACGGGCTCACGCAAAGCCCTTGCGCTTGGTCGGTCTGTTAACGCGGGGGGAGATGAACCGCGGCGTGCTTAGTCAGGCCTGCGTCGGGCCGCTGCCAGGCGGGCTGCCAAGGCATCGAGCTCGGGGATCTGCCCCTGGGGCAGCTTGCGCACGACCGCCTGGCTCAGGC